>DAWB01000182.1 GCA_002505805.1 Methanosaeta sp. UBA80
GAACTGGCGGCGGCTGTCTTCGCCCAGTGCGACGCTGGATTTGAGTTCCTTAAGCAGCATTGGTATAAGATCGCTTCACGCTATTCATTAGACTTGCGTTCATTTTCTTCATTGAGATGGGAGAGATGAAGCTGGGCTGAATAGATTATCAGACTGGCAGGGATTTTGCCAATCTACTTTATTGATCCGGCTCTTCAAGTCTTGCATGTCCCCTACAACTCCTTCATGAGCCTGGCGAATGAAGTCGACACAGAGCAAAGGGCTGCCCGCGAAGCGGTGTCAGGTGCGGCGCGGCGGTTGCGGACTACCGGGCGGGNNATAGTGGGCCAGGTGATCATTGAAGAAGACTAGGAGCAAAGCTGATGCCCAGAGACGCACCGGCCGGTGAAGGCGGATGTGGAGAAGGATTGAGCTTTCGTGTTTTTCCCGGGCAGAAGAATTTTTCCCGTCATTTTTCATCTCCCGCCCTTCCCCCGCCTGATGCATCACCCTGGCTTCTCTTCATCTCCCTCTCATAAGCCCTTATCACATCGCTCCTGGTGACGATCCCTATAAGCTTTCTTGAGTCTCCTTTTTCCACTACAGCCAGCCTGCCGATGTCATTTTCATGCATGATATCCATGGCCACTTTAGCCGATTGATGGGGATAGACGGTGATGGGAGCTCTGACAACCACATCCTTCACCCTCAATGTCTCCTGATCTTTCAGAGGAATCTTTCTTATATCGTCAAATGTGACCATCCCCACCAGTTCCCCTCCCTCCACCACCGGAAATCCGGTATAGTTGCGGCGATAGATCTCATCTCTTACCTCTCCAATACTGGTATCGGGGCTGACTGTGACCACATTTCTTTGCATGGCCTCGGCCACAGAGACCTCGGAGAGCACCGGCTGAGGAGAATCCGGCAGGATTCCTTTTCTCATCAGCTTGATGGTATAGATGGAGCCACCCTTCAAGAGAATGCGGGCAGCGGTATAGCTGAGTATGCAGATAACGATGAGGGACGGCAGTCCGCTGTAGTTGCCGGTCATCTCCGTTATCATAAATATGCAGGTGAGAGGAGCGCCCGCCGTCCCGGCGAAGAAGGCCCCCATGCCCAGCAGTCCATAGTCCAGCGGATTAGCGATCAGATGAGGTGCGGCCATCTCTGCTATCAGGCCGGCCGCCAGGCCGAACATGGTGCCTATATAGAGTGTGGGGGCGAAGACGCCGCCGCTTCCGCCGGAACCGACGGTTGAAGCAGTGGCCAGGACCTTTAGAAGGCCAAGGGCAAGCAGAAGAAGAAGCAGCTGGCTGGACGGACCGGCGGAGGCCAGAGCGAATACGCTATTGATGCCCTCATATCCCACCCCCATGATGCCATATTCGAGGAAGAATAGACCGCATACTCCAGCAGTGATTCCACCGATCGCCGGCTTCAGGATATCCGGAACAGCAAGTCGCAAAAATCCGTCCTCAAAGAGATAGTAGCTTCTCACCCAGAAGAACGACAGTAATCCAAAGAGCGGTCCCAGGAGAAAGCAAAGCACCATGTCCAAGCTGGTGAAGTAGAAAGTGGGATTGACGAACTCCGGTACAGGATCAATAAGAGACGATGCTACTGCCTTTCCCACTACAGCGGCCAGAAGGATGGGCACAGCATCCAGAGATGTGAACTTCTTGGAGATTACCTCCATGCTGAATATGGCCCCGCCCATGGGGGCATTGAAGGTGGCAGCAATTCCCGCTGCCACCCCGGAGCAGGTGAGAACCTTAACATCCCTGGCAGAGAGCTTTATGGCCTTGCCAATTCCCGAGCCGGTCGCGGCTCCGATGAGGGCGATGGGCCCCTCCCTTCCCGCGCTCCCACCACTGCCCAGAGTTATAGCTGAGCTGAAGATGAGGACCAGTCCCGCCCTTTTTCGGATGTCTCCGCTAAACCTCTGCAGGGCGGTCATTATGTGAGGTATACCGTCTCCCATGGCCTCCGGAGCCAATTTGTAGATCATGGGGCCGACAATCAAACCGCCCAGCACAGGCAAAAAGACGATGAAATAACCGCAGGAAGCATGCGGCAGCAGAAAGCCGAAGAAGAATTCATGGGCTAGCTCCACAAGCCTTCGGAAGGCCACTGCTCCCAGCCCTCCGCTAATGCCTACAATAATTGAGAGTAGGTCCAGATAGATCCATCTCAGGTCTTCTGATAGCTTCAGATGCTTATCCTTCTGTTCGCCTATTATGATTTATCATATAATTAATAATCAAAAAGCCTTTTGCCCGCAATCTCTATTGAGCGGCATGGGAGAGCCGGAAAAGGGTTGAGCGGGCTTTGCCGATTCACAGGAAGGAGAGCGGCATCTACGACCGGCTATTGAATTCAAACCGGCGCGAGATGATTTCAGGACTCGAAAAGAAAGATCATCTGCCCAAAACGTTGTTATATCCTGCCCGCCAGATCCAACCTGAAAATTGATGGAAAAAGTTCATACCACCTGTGTCTATTGCGGCTGCGGTTGCGGCCTGTTCCTGCATGTGGAGGGCGGCAGTATCGTGGGGGCTTCCCCCTCGCCTGCCCATCCCATGTCCAGGGGCAGATTGTGCATCAAGGGCTGGCTGGCAGGAGACTTCGTGGGCCATCCGGAGAGGCTCTCCTATCCCCTATTGCGACAGGGAGATCGAATGGTCAGAGCCACATGGGATGAAGCCCTTTCTCTGGCCGCGGCAAAACTTGAGAGCATCCGAAAGGAGTTCGGGCCCCATTCTTTAGGCGTTCTCACCTCGGCCAAGGGAACCAATGAGGAGAACTATCTGCTCATGAAGCTGGCCCGGGCGGCTCTAAAAACAAACAATGTGGACCATGTGGCCAGGCTCTGCCATGCTCCAACCGTGGCCGCCCTTGGCTCTGCTCTGGGAAGCGGGGCTATGACCGGCTCATTCTCCAGTCTGCAGAACTCGGACGCCATCCTCATAGTGGGATCCAACACCACCGAGCAGCATCCTCTGGCGGCATCCTACATCCTCCATGCCAAGTCCAGAGGAGCAAAGCTCATCGTCGCCGATCCCCGCAGGACGCGACTGGCTGAGCTTGCCGATCTCTGGCTCTCTCCCCGGCCGGGAACAGACGTGGTCTGGATCAATGCCCTATTGAATGTGATTGTGGAGCAGGATCTCGTTGATCGGCAGTTTATAGAGAAGCGCACCACTGGATTCGAGGAGACAGCAGAGGCGGCGAGGGCCTATACTCCCGGCCAGGCAGAGCAGATCTCGGGAATAGCCGCTCCAGACCTGGCCCGAGCAGCAGAACTCTTCGGAGCAGCGGATCGAGCCGCAATCGTCTACGCCATGGGGGTCACACAGCATGCTCAGGGTACGGACATCGTTCAGGCCCTGGCCAACCTGGCTCTGGCGACGGGAAATATGGGCCGGGAGGGCACGGGCATCTATCCCCTGCGCGGCCATCAGAATGTGCAGGGTGCATGCGATATGGGTGCCCTACCCACAGTCTATTGCGGATACCAATCCATATCCAGTCCTGCCGTCCGCGCCAAATTTGAAGATGCCTGGAAGGCTCCGCTTCCAGAGGAGCCGGGGCTGACCGCTCTGGAGATGCTCTGGGCGGCAGAAGCGGGCAGTCTCAAAGCAATGATAATCGTGGGCGAGAATCCCGCCCTCAGCTTCCCGGATTCTTATCGAGTCCTCAAGGCCCTGAAAAGCCTGGAGTTTTTGCTTGCGTGCGACATTTTCCCCACCGAGACCACTGCTCTCGCCGATATCCTCCTTCCTGCCGCCTGCTTTGCCGAGAAGGAGGGGACATTCACCTCCACCGAGAGGCGGGTGCAGCGAGTCAGGAAGGCTGTGGAGCCGCCGGGCGAGGCGAAAGCGGAATGGGAGTGGATCTCGGAGCTCATGCGCCGGCTGGGGCATCAGGCCGATTATCCTTCGCCGGCCAGCATCATGGCCGAGATTGCATCGCTTACTCCCAGCTACGGAGGGATCGGCTATGAACGCCTCGCTGCGGGAGGCCTGCAATGGCCCTGCCCTTCCATTGATCATCCCGGTACCAGTATCCTTCATACCGATCGCTTCCCGCAGGGCCGGGCTCGCCTCCGCCCGGTTCTTTATGATGAGCCGCCCGAGATGCCTGATGCCGACTATCCTTTTATTCTCAACACCGGAAGGAGCCTCTATCACTTTCATACCGGGACCATGACCCGCAGGACCTCTCTTCTGGACCGGGAGGTTCCTACACCCTTTGTGGAGATCAACTCCGAGGATGCCAGATTGATGGGAATCAGGGAGGGCAACCGGGTCAGGGTGGAGACGAGACGGGGAAGCATCAATGCCGAGGCGCGTCTCATGGATGCTCTTCCCCGGGGAAATCTGTTCTTGCCCATACACTTCTCCGAGGCCCCGGCCAATGCTCTTACCGCTCAGGCTATTGATCCCCTCTCCAAGATCGCAGAGCTGAAGGTCTCAGCGGCACGCCTTCATAAGGTGATATCATGAAAGCCTTCCTGGAGAAAGACAGGCTTATCCCCTTTTTGAATACCCTGAGCCGGCAGATCGAGGTCATAGCGCCGCTGGCAACCGAGGCCGGTGCGGTATATTCCACCTGGCAGGGCCAGCCCCTGGATTTGCGGAGCAATCCCCTCTCTCCGCCGACGGAGTTCCTGCTCCCCCACAAAGAAACCCTCTTTAGATACATTCAGGAATCGGGGCGCTATACATTCAAAGAGGATAGTATCCCTCCGAGGCTGCTCTTTGCCATCCGCCCCTGCGATCTGCACGCTATAGCCCTTCTGGATAGGATCTTTGGATCAGAGCCCTCCGACCAGGCTTACTTCCGCCGTCGAAGGGCCACATCTTTGGTGGTGCTGAACTGCACCAATCGGGGAGATGAGTGCTTCTGCGCCTGCCTGGGGGCAGGGCCTGAGGCTCAAGATCCCTGCGACCTAGAGATCACCGATATCGGTGATGGATATCTATGCCAGGCGGAGACTCCGGCAGGAGTTCTGATTTTACAGGCCGCCTTTAATCTGCTGCAGCCAGCCCAATTAGAGCACGATCAGGAGAAGGCCAGGCGACTGCAGTTGGTTGAAGATGCCATGCCACGGGATCGATCCTACCATCAGATCAGGCAGGCCATAGAGAGGGCCGATTGGGTGGCTTTAGGCCAGGAATGCCTGGGCTGTGGAGGCTGCAGCTTTGTCTGCCCCGTCTGTCACTGCTTCAATATACTGGACCGGGGAGTTCCGGATGGAGAGAGGCTGCGCTGCCGGGACTCCTGCATCCTTTCCGGATTCTCCCGCCTCACCGGCGGAGCCAATCCGCGGCGCACGGCGGGGCAGCGGCTCCGTCACTGGTACCAGGACAAGTTCGAGGACCTTCCCAAGATCACCGGCCTTCCCGGTTGCGTGGGCTGCGGGCGATGCCATCTGGTCTGTCCTGCGCCCATAGACCGATCCGATCTTAAGGTGGAGAGCCGGGAGGCGAAGATATGAGCGAGTACACACCCATGCAGGCGGAGATAGCAGACATAGATATAGAATCCCCAAACACCTACCTGATCACCCTCAAGCTCCTGGATGAGACAACCGACTTCAGATATCTGCCCGGACAGTTCGTCATGATCTCCGTCTTCGGCCTGGGAGAATGCCCCATCTCCATAGCCTCATCGCCTACCAGAAGAAGCCTGCAGCTATGCATCCGCCGGGCGGGAAAGGTTACCAACGCCATCATGGACTGTCTGGTGGGTGATGTGGTGGGAATACGCGGCCCTTATGGAAACGGCTTTCCATTGCACCGGATGATGAGGGATGTGGTCATCGCCGGTGGCGGCTCGGGATTTGCCACCCTTCGGTCCCTCATCAACTACATCTCCGACCGGCGGGAGATGTTCGGCAAAGTGGCCATAGCCTATGGAGCACGCACCAGTCAGGACCTCTACTTTATGCAGGAGTACAAGAGCTGGCAGAGGGCAGGCATGGAGGTGGCAGTGACTGTGGACATAGGCGACGAGCTATGGAAAGGAAATGTGGGATTGGTCACCGGGCTCATCGACCGCTTTGACCTAAATCCAGGCTCAGCGGCCATTTGCGGCCCACCGGTGATGATCAATGCTGTGGCCAGAAAGCTCATGGAGCGCGGATTTCATCTCTCGGATATTTATGTATCCATGGAGAGGCACATGAAGTGCGGCGTGGGCAAATGCGAGCACTGCACCATCGGCCCCTATCATACCTGTCAGGACGGCCCGGTATTCAGCTACGACCAAGTGAGAGAGGTTATTTGAAGTTATTGGGGTACGGTCCAATTAATGGTTGGCTGATGAATATAGAAGGGTTCTTCAATCGGCCTTTTGGCCTTATGGCTGCTCATCGCATATTGAAGATGGCAGGCCATTAATGCAGTCTGGCCCATCCTTTGTGATATCTTCCGGCTCAAAGAGGCTGCCTTCCTCCTCTTTCCAGGCACGGTAGAGCTCGGCAACCTCGCTGTAAAGCAATTTTTGTCTTGATAGTAATGCCTGGGCAATGGCTTCGACGAGCCGGGAATGAGATTTGATCAGCTCATAGCTATCCTGGTATCTCTCCATCAGATACCTATCTCCTCTTTGCCCGTCAATTGAAGGGCATCTCCAACGGTCCCTCTTTTCACATAAATTTTTTATCTTGAGATAATCGCTGCCTTTGGATGCATCTGATGATTGATGATCGCCGGCAAAGAGAGACGCAGATATGCCGCCGGCATAAAGAGCGCTAATCACTCGAGAGACATAAAGATCCACCTCCTGGGGGAACCTGGGGATCTCACGCACCGGAGAGAGTCTTCTGACCACACCATTCAGGCTTTTGCCATCGATTTTCTCCGGCATGATGGAGACATAGTCAAAGTCCAGTCCATACGCCAAATAGGCAACGGCATGTCCTGCCTCATGGTAAGCGGTTCTGGCCTTCCCTCCTGTTGGCCGGTTCGACCTGCCTCTGGCCAATCCTTGCCTGCCCCATCTCAACCGCTGCCGCAGGAAGGATAAGCTCCGGCCAATGCAATGTGCTGACAATCGCATCTTGAGTCTCTTATAAATAAATATAATTTTATTTTCTTANNTTACTCAGATTCTCCGGCAGAGACGGCAGAAAGGCTTCCAGGAGAGTATTCTCTCCTGGTATGGCCTCATCAGACTGCCGGCAGCTCCGGGCAGTTGCAGGCGGTTATCTCTCCCGTCTCCAGGCCCTTATTGAACCACTCCACCCGCTGGGCGGATGTGCCGTGGGTGAATGAGTCGGGCACAACATAGCCCTGGGACTGCTTCTGGAGACGGTCGTCCCCCACCGCGCTGGCGGCATTCAGCCCCTCTTCAATGTCGCCGCTCTCCAATATCAGGTTCTGATTTGATGCACGATTGGCCCATAATCCGGCATAGCAATCGGCCTGAAGCTCAAGCGCCACCGAGAGCTTATTCGCCTCCGACCGGCTGGCACCCCGGCTCATCCTTTCCACATATTGCGAGGTTCCCAAAAGGGTTTGCACATGGTGGCCCACCTCATGGGCTATAACATAAGCCTGGGCGAAGTCGCCCGGAGCACCCAACCTTTTCTGAAGCTCCTCCAAAAATTCCAGGTCCAGATACACCTTCTGGTCACCGGGACAATAGAATGGCCCGACCGAGGCGCTGGCCTGGCCGCATGCCGACTGCACCGCTCCGCTGAATAAGACCAGCTTGGGATAAACATAATCCTGCCCCAGCTCCTCCCGGAACAGCTGGTCCCAGGTTGCCTCAATGTCGCCCAACACCAATGAGACGAACTCGCTGCTCTGGTTCAGCTCTTCCTCGGATAGCTGCGACTGCCCTACTCCTTCTCCCGTTGTGTCCATGCCTTGAAGAAACTGACTGGGATCGACGCCCATGAACATGGATACGAGGAGGATCAGCAGCAATCCAATACCACCGATGCCCCCTGCTCGACCACCGGGAATACTGGCTGCTCTTCGGTCCTCAATGTTCTCGCTCTTCCTCTCCCTGCGCCACTTCATGCTTCACCCTTCCCCGAGAAGCTTGCTATAGCCATTTCTATCCGGAAAGATCTCATAGGTACGTCATATGCTCTGAAAGACAGATTATTCTTTCGGCAAGATCCCTGCCTGGTGGGCGACCTTGCCGGACGACAGGTTTTTCTCCTGAGAAATCCATAATTATCATTCATGATATGTAGATCATGCCGAGCTTGCAGTGAGATGATAGCTCGTTATAGAGACGGAAAGGTCATCTGTGAGTGCAGAGGCTTGAACCGGCGCTCCTATTTCTGTGAAGGTTACTGGGAAAGCGATTATTATTTCGACTTCACCCTGGACTAAATGATACATCGCCTTTATGCCCGGGGGATAAGAACGGGCGGAAAAAGCGCAAAAAAGATTGATGAGAGACCACTCTATTTTGGCTGAACCAGTAGACCTCCGGTTCGCGTGTCTTTTTCCACATTATTTGGCGATAATTGATTGGGGGTTTCCATAACCGACTCGTCAGAATTTATGTAGGCTTCGGGAACGATCTTACCATTCTTTCTGACATATCCCGCCGGAACATCTCCCCAGTCCCATAGGTCTGATTCATTCGATTGGTTGAGGATGGAAGCAACAGTACCATTCAGAGAACTGAAAGTACTGTTGGTAGCATTTTGCTCTGAGCTTGTGTTATCCAATGCAGTGGTGTTATTTCCATTGGCAGGAATATCAATTGCACAGCAAGAAACGGCTAAGGCAAAGATGCCTAATGCGATTGCAGCTACTACTGTCTCCTTGGTCATGAGACTGATCACCTTTGGCTAGTGGAGGTCCTTCTATTATTTAAAGCATCGAGTCTGCCAATGGAGATCTTTTCTCCAATCAGCCCAGAGCAGAAAGTCGCGTATCCGAGGTGTATTCTAATGTTCAATCGAGATCAGAAGAGCGACATGCGGCAGCGGTATGCATCATGATCTATATCAAGGAGAATTGGATAGTTGGCAATAGGCATTTATCTCCGGAGGAATGGACGGTATTTGCATAATGAGCCACAGCAATACAGCCGCAAACGGGGCACGCTGCCTGGATTTGCAGCAGCCTCAGGCAAAGTCTTATTAATTATCAATCTTTCTAAGCCTGAGAAGGCACGGGTGCATTAGAGATGTCAGGCAAGATCGATTTAGACCGGGTGGAGATGCCCAAGCAATCTCCCGAGAAGAGAAAACGCAATTTTCAGGAGGTGGCTCTGGGATACAGCCCGGAGCAAGCGGCCAAGGAGGCCAAAAGATGCATCCAGTGCAAGAAGCCCAAGTGCGTGGAGGGCTGTCCCGTAGGTGTAGAGATCCCTGCCTTCATCCTGGCCCTGCGTGAGGGCGACATGCCCGGAGCAGTCCAGGCTTTGAAGAGAAAGAACAGCCTGCCCGGAATCTGCGGCCGGGTCTGTCCCCAG
>DAWB01000233.1:0-592 GCA_002505805.1 Methanosaeta sp. UBA80
GATCATCGTGATCAGAATTATTGGGAAGAAATGCGAAAAATATTATGAAATGGAAGCGTAACTCCGGAATGTCGGATAGAATGCTGGAGAAGCAGGACAGGATGCTGGAAAAGCAGGATGAGACTATTTTTAAGCTGGAAGAGATCCGATCAGACATAGTCCTGGAGATAAAGACCTCTCGGGAAGATGTGGTGGCCAAGCTGGATGAGAATCGTGAGGCCATTGTAGGGGAGATCACAGAGAAGAAAGAGAGCCTCGATGAACGGCTGAAGCGAATTGAAAACGATATCTCCCTGCTCAAATCTAAGGTTGGAATTTAGGAGCTTTATCCATCAATACATAAGACAGCTTATTTCGCATCACCGCCAGGGAGCGCGAGACATAGCATGCTTGTAGCCGACAAGTCGTCGGGGAGTGCTAATCAGGACGCTTAGCTCTTAAAAGAGAGGGAAGAGCAATCTTTCCGCAGGCACCCCTCACTCGCGCTCCAGCCTCAGCCCCTGATTGTCCACTTTTGTCTCAATGGCTATCTCCAGTCCCATCTTCTCCAGTAGATCAGCCACCTCCTCGCGGCTTTTTTCGGTGACAATGG
>DAWB01000233.1:639-9383 GCA_002505805.1 Methanosaeta sp. UBA80
CCCCGAAACTCTATCTCCCAGATGATATCCCCGATCTTCGAGAGGTCCGACCTCTCCAGGGCCGGGATCATGTCCATCAGCAGGAGGTAGGCTTTCAGCTCCCGGTCCTGATAATCCAGGNNCCGGTTCATGAGCAGATCGAACTCAGAGCGGCCGGCAGATGAGACGGTCGTGGGCGGTATGGCCACGAATACGTTCTTTTTTTCCGCAAAGCTGTGCCGGTAGACCAGCGAAAGCTCATCCCCGGTTATGGCCATGCCACCGTAAGAAGCCGCAGCCGGGCCAACCCCGGTTTCAAAGCCGTTTACCACCCGTCCGTCATCCGTCTCCTCCACATAGTTGTGCCCCAGCAGGAGCCGGATCTGCTCGGCACTGAGAGGCCCGCCTAGGGCGGCGTTCATGGCATGGCCCAGGGCTAAAAGAACCGATCCGGTCGATCCCAGGCCCACGTGCTTCTTCTCGTGATCCTTTACCGCAATCTCGAATCCGCCCTCATATCCCACCGTCCGGCAGAATACCGTGGCGAAATGGCGGATGATGGGCTCCCGGGAGTAGTCTATCTTGAGGCCCGCCGGGATGCACCTGACAGTAGCACTGCAGTATATCTGCAGGGCGAATCCCACTCCCCCGCCACCGGGACGGTTGGGGGCAAAGCGGTTCATATCCAGAACAGTCAAGTGAATTCTTCCCGGCGCTGTGGCGGTAACGCTCCCACCATGCGGCGTGAGTTTGTATTCTCCCTCAAAACCCAGGGTGTGGATGCACTCGCCCGGCAAAAAGGGCTGGAACTNNTGCACTCCCCTGGCAAAAAGGGCTGGAACTCATACTCCACCAGATCCAGGTCCCCGCCTCTTATCTTCATCTTGGCCAACTCAATCTACCTCCCTTCCTATGCCGTCCGGTCGAAATAGATGCTCTTTCCCCCTGCCTTGAGCGGCAGGGCGTAGGCCATCAGACAGCCCTGCAGCATCTTTTTAGACAGAGCATCCGCACCGGCGGAGAACATGATGCGATTGTCCACATTGTGCAGACCGGCGGTCTTGGCTGCTGACCCCAGGGCGATGCCCAGGTCGGTCACCTTGATGGCGCAGCAGGGTCCGTGAAAGAGCTTTTCCGGCTGCTTTTCCAGAAAATCCCTCTGGGCATCATGCATCATCTGGCAGGTGATGTGGCCGCAGCCTCCGCAGTCCAGGCCCACGCTCTCCCCTCTTAAGCCTATGACCAGACAGGCATCGCTCTTCTCCACATTGGCTGCGTCTCTTAAAAAGAAATTTAATCCTCTGGCCCGGCCCATCTTTCTCATCTCATCAGCCAGCTCCTGCAGCCTGTCTCCGCAGAGAATTACGGTCTCTATGGAGTCCTGGCCCCGTCCCTTGGGTGCCGTGCGCGCAGAGAGGGCCATCAGCTCAGCCACCATTTCCACAGCTCTCTGGTTCATGAGAAGGTGATGATCCGATTCATATTTATTAATGATTGTCTTCCACAATGGTGTAGTCGTCCAGATCGATTACCGGATCACTCTCTCTCTTTCCCGCTTCATAGCGGCCCTGTTCCTCCTGCTCTCGGCTCATGGACAGGAGCACCGCAGCCAGTGCGGAGAGAAAGCCAGCACTGGTAAAGCCGCCCCTCTTGGCAAAGATCAATAAAAGCAGTTCTGCGGCACCCCGCAGCAGGCTGGAAAATAAGCCCGATCTGCCGCTTGCTGCTATCTTCCCGCCCAGGCCGGTGGAGAACGATCTTATCCTGGATATGGTCGATGGTTTAATGATGCTTTTTCCAATCTTCAGCATCACCGCCATTAGGGCGTACCTTGCCGTTTTGTTGAGCAGGACCAGCCTAAGCACTGCTCTGATCAGCCTGGCCATGGTTGCCATAGCTGCAAGCTTAAGGCCTCATAAAGATATATTCCTATCCGTTTCTGCCTGCCCCATATCATCGGCGGAAAAGCTCTCCGGCCAGAGGGTTCTCTCCCGACTTCGCTGCTTAATCATCTCCTCCGCCTCGGCCAGACTGATGCCGAAGACCTCAGCCAGAATCTCCTGGGCTGCCTGTAGCTTCATGCCGGTAAGCTCTTCGCCGCTGCGGCCTGACCTCTCTTGAGGCGGCAAAGACGCCTTCCGGGATTGGGCCGGGAGGGTCGGTGATTTTACCATGAATGTTCACTCGCATCTACCGATTTAAGTAACTGGCGCAGGATAGGGAAGAATGGCATCTAAATGATGTCTATGGACTTGACGGGATTCGAACCCGTGGCCTCCGCCTTGCGANNGATCTACCACTGATCTACAAGCCCTTTTCTGCTCGCCCCCGGGGGCGAGACGAAGGATCACAAAAAGAGTGGTTTAGATGAGGCCTACCTCTTCCACCTCGACCGACTCCACCCCGGCGACCTTGGAGACAGCTACCTCTATCTCATCCGGGCTTCTACCGCCCTTATCGTCCATAATAGTGACCACGATCAAAGCTTTTAATCCGAAAGCTATGGGCATCTCTTCAATGGCATGCAGACGGGCAAAGGAGGGTATGACCTTCTTGATCTCCTCGGCCAGCTTCTTCATATCAAGGTCAGCGCTCTCGGGCATGACCTTCATTCTCACTGCGGCTTCTCCCATTTTTATCTACCTCGCTTACGGTCCTGCGAAGCCACAGGCCTTACAGGTATAGACGTTGCTCTGCTTTTTACATCTATTACATCTGGCGATCACGGTGCCGCAGTTGGGGCAGGGAAATCTGGTCCCGCCCACACCGGTCAGCGCAACGCCACATGATATGCATTTCTCTCGCATTTCTTCCTTCATGTTATCTCCTTCCTGGTTGTTGTACTTCTCTGTTTAAACCTTCCCATACAACCACCTCTCCACTCTGCCAATACCTCTCAGGTGATGATTGTGCCCGCCCCGCCTTCTCGCAGGGCTTTTATGAATCGAGCTGTATCGCTTCCATTGAGCACTATCATCTTCATTCNNACAGCAGCCGCACTGTGCCCTGATCGATGCAGCTTTCGCGACCGAGCAGCATGGCGGCAGGAAGCTCAGGGGCAACAATTCCGTCCATCATCACACCGTCCACATCAGTGGCCTTGATCAGTGGGGCAGAAAGCTGCGCGGCTATGAGGGCGGCCACGGCATCGGAGGTATAATCCCAGTTGTGCTTTAGGCCATAGTCATCTTTCAAGAGGGCCTGATAGGGCAAAAGAATATCCAGGCTGCTGTTGCCCTGAGGGCAGCGGATTTCCGTGGATAGCGTAGCACCGGTTCCGTCTGCCAGAAAGTAGGCATACTGCTCCATGGCCAGTATCGCCATCCAGTGCGCTCCTTCCTGGCTGAGTTTGCAGGAAGAGTAGATCTGTCGCACCAGATCGGCCATGGGGCCGCCCCCCGGGACCACCAGAAAGCTGTAGCCTTCTTTTCCCAGGGCCAATAGAGAGCGCACCAGCTCCCGGGAACAGGGCATAAGGCTTCCCCCCATCTTCAGGACATAAAAGGGCATGACTGCTTAGAGTGGCGTTCCAGTATTTCAGCTCATTGTGTTTGATAGAAATGCCTTTTGAAAACGGCTTCGTGACTCCAATAAGTTTGAATGGAAAGCACAGGGCATTTTTTGGCTCTATATGACCCTATTCTTCTTGCCAAAAGCCGAGGCTTCAGCTTCCCTCAGCCGCTTCTCCCTCTCCGGCCAGTTGGGCAGATAGGCATAAAGGAAGCTCTTGAAGACCGGTCCGTGGCTGGGGGCAATGAGATGGAGCACCTCATGAACGATCACAAACTCGCCGACATCTTTAGGCAGTTCCAGCAGCTCTGAATTGAGGTTGAGCCTGCCTGATGTGGACATGGAAGCCCATTTCTGTGACATATTGCGGACCTGGATCTGGCCGAGCTTGACTCCCACCCTGGCAGCCCAGTGTCTTGCCGCCCATTTCATCTCCTCTGCATCCCGCCATCTGTCCATCATATTCGCTGCAACCTGAGGAGGCCATCGGCTGATTCAGTGAGCTTCTCCTTGCCCACCAATGGCAGTATAAATTTATACAGTTTTGCCCTGAGTTTCTGCTCTTGCTTTTCGTCCCACCGATAATCTGGGAATTCCAGAAAGAGCGAATTTATCTCCTGGGCCTGGGCCGGTGTGATTTGCACTGCCTCTGGCTGAAGCCTGGAGTAGATGACAAAGGAGTTCTCATCCAGGCCCAGACGCGCTCTTTCTTTTTCCGAATTGAGAAGGTCGTCGGCCAGACCCTCGAAACGCACCAGTGCCTCCTGTGTGGTTATCTGGCGATCTTCATATGCCTGTCGCAGAGCCTCAGCCCGCTCTCCGATCAGCTTCAAAACAGGATTGCTGCTCTCCTTTGAGGAAAGCGCTATGAGCTTGCTCAGATTCAGAACCTTGCTGGTATCGGATGAGCCGGAGTCCTTGAGGGCTTTGAGCTCTCTGGGACCCAGCTCATGAATTGCGCCCGGAGGCTCTAGATCCCCGCTGCTGGTGTACTTTTGCAGCAGCTGGCGGGTTTTGGCTGTGATCTCCCGGTCCACATAAATATCGGTATAGGCGTTGAGGATGAGGCCGTAGAGCCGGGCCAGGCTCTGATAGTCATCCATGTAGGGCCTCAGAAATGCATCCGGCGAGAGGATGTCGTAGATGCTCTGCACCTGCTTATAAAACCAGAAGAAGCTCTCCCGGGTCTCCTTGTCCTGGAAGTACTCGATGGCCCTCTCTTTGGATTTGTCGTCCCAGCCGCGGGATAGATCCAGGTATTTTCGGGCCACATCAGTCATATAGGTGTTGAAAAGGGTCTTGAGGACATCGATATTCTTTATAACCGAGGTGACCACATCGGAGTCGAAGGCGAGCGCCTTTTCCAGCTTCTGGAATATGCCCACGAAGTCCAGAACAAAGCCGCAGGGCTTGGTGAGGCCCTCTTCGTCCTCGTAAGGGCGGTTGACCCTGGCGATGGCTTGAAGCAGAACGTGGTCACGCATGGGTTTGTCCAGGTACATGCAATAGAGGATGGGAGCATCAAAGCCGGTGAGAAGCTTCTGGGTGACTATGAGGATCTTGGGAAGAGAGCTTTTCTTCAGGAAGTCCTTTCGGACTTTCTTCTCCCCTTCCTCGCTGATGTAGTATTTCTTCAGCTCCGGGCTGTCGTTATGAAGGGGCGAGTAGACCACCTGAGAGTATTCAGGAGGCAGATGCCTGTCCAGCTCCTCTTTGTAGGCGGCGCAGGCGGGGCGGTCCACGGCTACCAGAAAGGCCTTGAAGCCCATTGGCTCGACGTTCTCCCGGAAGTGGCGGGCCACATAATCGGCCACCTTGGCCACCCGATCCGGGGACTTGAGCATCTCTTTGAGTTCAATGGCCCGGTCCAGTATGGCGTTCATCTCATCGATGTCGCTGATGCCCTGGGCGGCGGCCAGGTCCAGGAATTCCCGTTCCAGTGTCTCCCTGTCCACCAGAAGCTCGGAGGGAGCAAGAGCATAGTTGAGGCGGACGGTGGTTCCGTCATCGATGGACTCGGCTATGGAGTATTTATCCAGGTAGCCCTGGGGGTCGTCGGCTCCGAAGACCTTGAAGGTTCCCTTGCCCTTGGAAAGGCGGTCGATGGGTGTCCCGGTGAAGCCGATGTAGGTGGCGTTGGGCAGAGCAGCCAGAAGGTAGTTGCCCAGGTCTCCACCCGTAGTTCGATGCGCCTCGTCGACCAGGACGATCACATTATCGCGGGCGCTCATGTCGGCGGGGATGTCGTCGAACTTATGGATCATGGAGACCACCAGGCCCCGGAAGTCTGAGGAGAGGATCTTCTGCAGCTCGCGCTTGGAGCCGGCTACCATCGCCGAGCCCAGGCCATAGCCCACGATGTTCTTGAAGAGCTGGCTCTCCAGTTCGGTCCGGTCCACCAGCATGAGCACAGTGGGCTTTTCCGCCTTTATGCCGGCGGCTGCGTCACATTCTTCGCATCCATCTTTATCTCTGTCTCTGCCTCCGCCTAAGCTCCTGCTTCCGGGCTCGCTTCCAGCTCCGCCGCCCTGGGATTCTCGGAGAAGCCGGGAGGCGATGGTGATCATGGTAAGAGTTTTGCCGCTTCCCTGGGTGTGCCAGATCAGCCCTCTTCTCTTGGCCGGATCGCGGGCCCGCTGGATCACTTTTTCCACGGCGCGGGTCTGGTGCTGGCGCAGGATGATCTTGACCAGGTCGTCGTCTCGGGTCAAGAATACGATGTAGTCCTGCAGGACCTTGAGGAACCTCTCCCGGTCGAAGAAGCTCTTGACTGTGTGCTCAAAGTCGCCCTGAACCACGTCTTTCCAGTTGAAGATGTTCTTCTTGGATAAAGACCAAGTAGCGCCGTAGAAGAACTTGATCAGCTGGGTGACCTCGAAGATCTGGGGAGAGACCAGCATCTCCGGGGTCTCGGCATGGTAACGGCGGATCTGGGAGACGCCCTCCGCCAGGCCGTCCCTCTTCTCGGCGCTCTTGGTCTCCACCAGGGCCACGGGCAGGCCGTTGATGAGAAAGACGGCATCGGCGCGGTTGGTGAAGGCTGCGCCCCGCTGGGTCCACTCCTCGGTCACCTGGAAGATGTTGCTCTCAGGGTGGTCGAAGTCGACGAGGCGCACATTTCTCTCCCGCTTCTCCTCCGGGACATAGATGGACTGCTCGCCCCGCAGCCAGGAGAGGGCGTCTTTATTGCCCTCGATGCTGGGCCGCAGCAGGCTCAACTTGCGGATGATCTCTCCGGCCCGGGCAGCGTCGACAACGCCGGGATTGAGCTTTTGCAGCTGGGACGCTAAAATGCTGGCGAAGTAGAGGCTGCTTTCGTCACCCCGCAGGCGAATGGCATCGGGCGGGGAGACATAATTCCAGCCGATCTGGCCGGCGTAGCGGAGGAGTGGCTTTTGGACGGAGGAGCGCTCGGACAATTTGTTATCCCTTCTCTATTTTGATCAGCGATTATCTCTCTGTGACTTGATTATGATAATAATTAAGCTGTTGGCTGAGCGGGATTTAGAAACGCTGAATATTATTAATATCAAGGAATATGCCTTCTGTCATTTTAGCTGCACTTCAGCAAGATGGCTATTGAGATACTTTTATCATCGGAATTTTTGCGCCAAATCGAATTCGCAGTGCAATCCAGCCCTCAATCACTTCTATGAGGTCTCTGCGACACTCTTCAATGCTGTCTCCGATGGCGATCACCCCTCGGAGCCCTTCCACGGTGGCAACGTAAGAGCCATCTTCCAGAGTATCATATTCTGCCAGCTTTAAAGCCGTTTGAACGTAATCTGAGAGCACGATCAATCTAATGCATCGCCTTCGAATTCTTGGAAGCGCTCTAAAGAAGCCTTGCCAAAAATGCCTCGATATACGGACAAGTCCCTCTTTTTCCTCTTGGTCAGAGATTTGCTGATCCGGGGCTCGCATGTTGTTTTAGGAAATGTCAGCCGCCTCTTTGAAATTCCGATTGCGTGACCGTCAAGATCCAGAATAGTTAAGCCTCTTTGCAGTCGAATGACAATCCACTCCTCGATAGCTTCAACTAGATCTTCCCGGCATTCTTCGATGGTCTTTCCAGTGGCTATCACACCTCGCAGGCCCTCCGCTTTGGCCATGTAAGTGCCATTCTCTAGGGTTTCGTACTTGGCCCGCCGTAAAGCGGCTTTGATGTACTCCGAGAACATAAAACGCATCTCTTGCTCGATTGCCTAAGGTTCAATTGTATAACATTATTGCTATCTCATACGGAAAACCAATCCTCTCGAGAAATCTCTGCCTCTTTCAAGATCTCCGCAAGAAGATTGACACCGATCTCCCTTCGGTGGGGATTGGGAATTGGCACAAAGCGATCGCCATTGACCATATATTCGTGGTCGGTACCGGGATATGGCCCCTCAAATCCCAATTTTCGAAGCCGTTTGATCAGCTCTCGGCGAGAGACTGGAGCGAGCTTATTCGACAACGCTCACCGGCTCCGCAGAGACAATGATGTCTATTCCGCCCACTGGAGGAATCGACCGACCCATCCTCAGCCTGAGAAGCACCCAGCCCTCAATCACTGACATAAGCTCTTTGCGGCATTCTTCGATGGTCTTGCCCGATGCCCATACGCCGGGCAGCTCAGGAACAGTGGCAAAGTAAGGCTCTTCGTCATCTATGATCTTGTATTGTGCTCGCTCTAAAGCTGCCTGGATGTATTCGGCAAACATGGCTGGATATTTGGAGCTGCTGAGATTTAATTGTTCTTACCGAGATTGATAGATCAGCCGCCGCTCTCTGCCTCCACCAGCGCCCCCTCCCGCCGGCAGCCTTCCGCTCATCGGCTCTTCCAGCATGGCCCGAAAAAGCTCACCGTGCAGGCGGGCCTGGGTATCTGAAACACCAGCCTTCTGGGTCATTCGGAAGCTAAATGTACTAAAATGAACTCTATAGTAATTGATCGTGATCCAATGAAGTTCGACGTAGTGATAAGAAAGGACGAAGACGGCTATTATGTTGCCACCGTTCCGGAGCTTCCCGGCTGCCATACTCAGGCAAAGGGCCTTGACGAGCTGATGAGTCGTATCAAGGAAGCCATTCAACTCTGCATGGATGTGAAAGAGAGGGATGAGATGAGCAGCTTTGTAGGAGTGCAAATAGTTGAAGTTGAGACCTGTTAGTGCTGAAAAGGTCATAAAAGCCCTGAGCAGAATCGGATTTCAGCCATTAAGGCAACGGGGCAGTCACCTTTTCATGAAGCATCCGGATGGAAGATCTAC
>DAWB01000152.1 GCA_002505805.1 Methanosaeta sp. UBA80
AAAGCAGGCCGGGCAGGGCAAAGCCCTGCTCCGCGAAGACCTGATGGCAGACACCGCACCCGGAATCAAAAAAGTTGGCTATATTCTGCTCTCTAACCCAGGCCCGCACATCCTTCTGCAGCTCCGCCGCAGTCTCGTTGTTGGCAGGAACGATATGATCAAAGGGAACGATAATCCGCTCCCGATCCCAGACCTTCTCCGAGGCCATATCCTGGAAAGCCCTGATAGCTAAAACCGATGTGCCGTCATGAGACATGGCGTAATCCACGCCCGCCTCTACGATCTCCCCCGGCTCCACCATTCCTGCGGAGCCGGAGGCCCGTGAAAAAATTTTCTGGCTGATTGTTCCCGACGCCATTTTTCCCCTGCCTCAGGGATTAATGGAAGATGCTACCACTTAAGCTGTTCGGCTGCAACTGATATCCTCCTCGGAGGGCATCATATAAGCGATGTCCTCCGTAGGATGGCGATACAGCCGGGAGCCCAGCCTCTTCTGGTCCAGGATATGCCCGATCAGGCCAATGGACCGGCCTAATGCAAAGAGCCCATTGAGATAGCCCAGCTTGACCACCTCGTCGATCTCCTCCTTCTTGAAGGCCCCGCAGGAGGTCATCAGATCCAGGAATAGGATGCCGATGCATCCGTCCACATTGAGGATCAGATTTCCTTTCTTGGCCGTGGTCAGCTGCTCCACCTGGAGAGCATAATTTAAGAGATCAGTGCGGGGGAAGTTGGCCCGGGCAAAGCTTATGAGCTGCTGCACCCTCTTGTCCGGATTCTTGGTGCTCTTGATCTTGTGGCCGATTCCCGGGATGTTGATTCCTTTCTTCTTCATATCGGCCACAAACTGCTCCGGGCTGAGGCCAGCCTCGCGGGCATGCTTGAACTCCCTTGCCGCGTCATCTATAGCCCCTCCAAAGCGCGGTCCGATGGTCAAAAGCCCGCTGCACAAAGAGGATATGAGATCCTTTCCGGCACAGGAGGCCACAATGGCATTATGGGCTCCGGAGACGGCAGGGCCGTGGTCGGCCACAATCTGCAGCACCAGTTCGATGAACTTGGCGGCGTAATCTGGAAGCTGCCTCTTGAACCAGAGCAGTCCGATGACACCGCCTATGCCCATCCTGTCCTGCAAGACNNGGCAGAAAGCCTCTTTCCGGCATAAAGCACCTCGTCCCCGCTGTCGTCGGAGATGGTGCAGATGAAGGTAGTGGGCTTTCTGATGTCTCCTGAAGCCAGGGCCTTGCTGTAGTCTGCCGGTATCCTGGGCACCTCCGGCTCCTCGAACCTGGCCACCGTGCCCTGGGAAAGCAGCATCTCGTAGACCTTTCTGACCTCATCGCCGTATCCATCGAATGACTGTGGTACGTGTGCCCCTGCATCCCGGAATGCCTGGTTTTTGGCCTGAGCGGTCTCCTTTTCCGTATCCGCCTTGGCCCCGGCATGCCCGAATTGAACACTGGCCGGCAGAAAGGGCGAGCAGGTCCCGGTGACCCAGGCCACCAGGGGCTTGGTGATCTTGCCCTGCTGGAGAGCTCGAATGATCCTGTACTCGTCCTCGCCGCCCAGCTCGCCCAGGCATGCGATCATCTTTATGGCCGGATTCACTTCATAGCGCATTATGTGGTCCAGCATGGTGGAGCCGGGATAGCGATCTCCTCCGATGGCCACACCCTCGTAAATGCCATCGGAGTTGCGGGAGATTATATTGAAGGCCTCATTGAGCATGCCTCCCGACTTGGAGACGAATCCCACACATCCCGGCCGGTAGAGCTTGGAGGCGATGATATTCTCAATGGTTCCCGCAGTATTGCCGATGCGAAAAGCCCCCGCAGTCATGCCGCCCACTGTGGCCGGTCCTATGACTATCTTGCCTTTGGAGCGGGCTGTAGCCCCGAGGATGCGGGCCTGCCGTTCCGGAACGCCCTCGGCTATAACCGCCACAATGCGAATGCTCTCCTCGGCCAGAGCCTCCATGCTGGTATCAAAGGCAGAGCGGTGGCTGGCGAAGTTGACCATCACATCCGCTTCAGGATAGGCCTTGGCCGCCAGAGATATTGTCCTGAACATGGGCAGGATGATCTCCTTGCTTCCCCAGAAGGCCTTGTGAATGCCGGCCCGGCTGGGATTGATGATGGCGGCTATGCTGGGGCTGTCCCGGTGGCAGATATAATCGAAGTCCAGCATGCGCTGGATGGCATTGGTCTGAAAGCCGTAGACGAAAGCCTTGGTGCTTCGGTCGAATAGAATGTAATTCTCTTTTAAGGTGCGGTTCATGCTGATCCACCTCCCAGGGCCAGGGGCACAATTCTGGTCATATGGGTCTCCGGTCCATAGACCTCAATGGGCACCCCTAGCCTGTCTCCCAGGCTTCTCATGAGCTTCAATCCCTGCTCATAGTTGGGCCCTCCCCGGCGGACATAGATCTTGACCCCTGCTTGCTGCAGCTTCTCCTGGTACTCTTCCAGGGCCATGACCACCCCCTTGAAGGTCTTGGCCACATCGGTGAAGTTGGCGATGGCTCCTCCAATGAGCAGCACCTTTCCCCGGGGATCCTTCTTCCTGGTCATGAGGTCCAGTATGGTCCTGGTGTAATAATAGGTCTCTTCGGTATTGGGGTCGCCGCTGTACTCCCCGTAATTGGCCATCTCTCCGGCAAAACCAAGATCGCAGATGGTATCGGCGTAAATCACGCTGGCGCCGCCTCCGGCGACCATAGTCCAGACCCGTCCCTCCGGATTTAAAATGGTCAGCTTCAATGAGGCTCCTGTCTTGGAATCTATGTCCTTGATGAACAGTTCCTCCTTGGATAGGCTCCTGCCGAAGGGCTCGGGAAATGAGAGGCCGGACCATCTCTTCCTCTGCCAGTACTCCTCAGCGTCATCCAGCTTGGCTACCATATCAAGGGGCACAATGCTGCCTCTATGGAAGGTGAAGGGATTTATCTCCAGATAGGAAAAGCCGGTTTGGGAATAGAATTTCCATAAAGCCCGCAGGAAGCTCTCAATGGCCGATCGTTTCTCTCCCAGGCTCTCGGGAAGGGCGGACTTGATATCCAGGCCGTCTATACCCTGCAGCACATCCACATGCCAGCGGAGCACCTTATCCCAGTTCTCTTCCACATAGACCCCGCCCTGCTGGGAGAAGAAAATATTATCTCCATCGTTATCAGAGCTGATGGCGGCATAGAACTCCTCCTCATGAGGAGTGAACGGCTCGATAAGGAAATGTGTCAGTCTGCCGGTCACTGCACCGATGGTGACCTCGGCTCCCATATTCTCCTGCAAGAATTTCTCTGCCTCCGGCCAGGTTGCATCCAGCAAGACCAGGCCGTGCTTGCCCCTCTTTCCAAAGAGCTGATCCGGCTTGACCACCAGCCGGGAGGTCTTCATCCAGGGCTCTCTTGCCTCCAGCTCCTCCAGATCGGTCTCAGGTTCCACCAGGGCCATCTCGCCCCGATAGGAGAAATCTTTGAGGTACTCGGGGAGAATTCTGGCTAATAATCGCTTAGCATCATACTCCCTAATGCCTCTTTGTGCCATGTCCAAAACCACCTTCGCCGCCTTAATGAGTTTCTCATTTACAAACCTTTCTAAAGCAAGAGAGAGAAGCATTTCCCAGTCGATGGCTGGAGGGTCTATGGAGTGGGAAGGGATATGATCTGCCCGGTATGCAAAGGCGATTGCCTGAGGGCGGCGGAGGAGGTTATAGCGGATGTAGAGACGAGGTATCTCTCCTGCCGGCGCTGCCCGCCGGAGCCAAATCTGAGCAAAAACATATCAGGAAGGCTTCTGCCTGCCAGAGTGGAGCGATGCTCTTTTTGCGGCAGGGCGGCCCTGGATGCGGTTATGCTCGATGCTCTGCGCCTTCTGCAGAGCTGCCGCCTGCGCGACGAAGACGACGGCCTGCGCAGCGTGGGAATGCCTCTCATAGATGTGGGCTATCCCCTGGCCTATCCCCCCCGCCTGGGCCGGAACAGCCTGATCCTGGTGGGTGAAAAGTACAGCAAGGCGGCCGCCGAGGCCATGGTCAGGGACATCCCTGAGATCAAGGGAGTTATCGAGAGCCGGGGCGTTCCTGGGGTCATGAATCCGAAAGAAAAACCCCTCGAAAACCTGCTTTTGGCCGGCTGCGATCTGAGGGCCGATGTGGTCTCCAGCCTCATGGGAGAGCTGGTGGTATACAAAAGACAGTCGCTGATCCACATTGAGTTTTCCCGCCAGAATTCTCCCAAGATGAGGATCCTGGAGGAGCTGTATTTTAGAGGAAAACTTCGCGATGTGGCCGACGGCCTGTGCGGCCCGGGGACATTGGGGCTTATGTGCGTTCTGGCCGGAGCGGAGAGGGTGGTTTTCAATGATGCCTGGCTGCCGGCGGTAGAGGATCTGCTGATGAATCTGGAGGTCAACCGGAAGATGCTGGGAATAGAGGAGATCGAGCATATGGAGACGCCCACCAGGATGGTGGGGCGCAAGCCGGTGCTGGTAGCCCGGACCAGGGGAGCCTGCCGGATCGAGGTCTATCATGGCGATCTGGCCCGGCTCTTCTCCCGGGCCAGGCCGGCGGAGCTGTGCCTCATAGATCACTTTCCGGGCTCGGATACCAGAGCATTAGAGCAGGCCTGCCGCAGCTGCAAGGAAACTGTAATTGTGTAAATGAAAAAATCGATGGGACAGCGCGGATTCGAACCG
>DAWB01000148.1 GCA_002505805.1 Methanosaeta sp. UBA80
GTCAAGAGTTTCGGGACTCTACATTTCGCTTTCCCGTAGGAAAATGGAATAGGAAAAGAGTAATAATGATGACAGATATCAGTTTCACTATGCGTATCATCCTTGCCGTGCTCGTCTGCGCTATCCTGCCGGCGGCTCTGGCAGCTGTAGCCAATGAATGGGATGCTACAGGCATTGCAGTTGCACTAGGATTTGAGCAGTTTCCCCGGGAGAACACCTGCGAGGGAGCGGATTTATCTCCCCGGATAGAGATCCAAGGCTGCAATGCCACTTCCCTTGCCATAATCCTTGAGGATACTGATGCTCCTTCCGGCACATTCATCCACTGGATCATCTGGAATATACCACCAAATCACATCATACCTTCCGCTATCGCCAAAAAGGCCAACCTTTCCGACCCCTTCCAGTGCCGCCAGGGTTACAACGACTTCGGTGAGATAGGATATGCCGGCCCCTGCCCTCCCTCCGGCATGCCGCACAGATACTTCTTCAGGGTATTCTGCCTGGACCGTATGCTTGATCTGCCGGCGGGAGCATCGGCTGAAAAGCTGAAAGAGGCCATGCAGGGGCATATAGTGCAGCAAGGGCAGGCTATGGCCAGATTTGGGCGGTAAGGCCAAATCTTCATACAAAGATCGAGAGGTCATCAAGTGAATCGGTCAGGAGGGCTGCTCTATCAGATATGAATCCTGCAAGCTTGGGCCCTTGCAGATGATTGAGATTACAGGAGAAGGCAGAGAGATAATAGCCGGAAAAAGATCCATCCGCACCATTGTGCGGGCCACAGTTGTGATTGGCCCCGGTGCCGAGCTGATCTCTCTTCGCATCGAGCCCCTGGCTCTGATCATCTCGAAAGATGACAGGCAGTCCGCCATATCCATAGATGGCGAGCCAGCTGATGTCGAGTCCCTTCTGGATATGATCTCATGAGCCTTCATCTCAATAAAGTTGGGCTGCGGGCTCTGGGCATTGCCGAGAGCTTTGTGCGCACTATGGGCCACTCTATTCTGGCCGGGGTGGTCATGCGCGCCGATCTGAGGGTGGACGGCCTGGCCTATGCCCGGGCCAGCGTGGGTGGAGATGATGCCACCGAAGCCGTGCTGAATATCTACAGGGAGCTGGACCGGAAAGATATCAATGCCATCCTCCTGGAGGGGGCGGTGATAAGCTGGTTTAATGTCATCGATCTGGAGGAGGTCTGGCATAAGACAGGAAGGCCCCTCATATGCCTGACATATCAGGATTCACCGGGGCTGGAGGAATATATCCGGGACTATTTTCCAGGCCAGGAGGAGAAGCGGCAGCGCTATCAAAATCTAGGCCAGCGCTCGCTCATCCGGCTTAAAACGGGATATATGGTTTATGTACGGGCTTATGAAGCCGATCTGGTGGAAGCCAGAATCCTGCTCAACAAATTCACTCGAGACGGCAGGAAGCCGGAGCCGCTGCGCCTCGCCAGCCTGGCGGCCCGGGCGGCCTACAGACAGAGATGGAATAGGATCTTATGAATCCCGAGATTCTGGATAAATATAATAAAATATTAATGAGAGATATCTGTTGTTTTCAGGGTCTCTCCTTGATCTTTATCTCTATCTCCAGCTCATCTTTCTCATATTCCACTTCAATCTTGATGGGAAGCTGGGGCTGCATGGAGATGGACCAGCTGCCATAGGCAGCCTCGATCTTATTGCCGGCTTCAATCTCAGAAGCCAGATCCCTGAGAAATGCTGCGGCCTCTCTCCCCTCAAGATAAAATTTCTGCTCGAACTCTTCTATGCCTTCTTCAGAGCGGAACTTCAGGGACATCTCTCCGGGCTCTCCGGATATCTTCGCCATTTCTAAAACCACCATTTCTGATCCTGCCCTTAATACATTAAAGGCTTTGGCCGAAATAATATTGCCTCGACTGCCTGTATTGCCGCTCTTCTCTCTCAGGGATCGGCTCCGGGAATCGACAGCTCCAGGGATACAGCTGCAACACTGCAACAATAAGATTAATATTCCCTTCTCGCATCGACTTTGGCCTATGTCTATTCACTGGGCTGATGTCATCGCCGCCAAGCTGGAAGGCTCCGGCCCCCATACCATAGCCACGGGCATAACCCCATCCGGTCCCGTGCATATCGGAAACATGCGCGAGGTCATGACTGCCGAGGCCGTCTACCGGGCTCTCCTGGATCGGGGGGCGGAGGCCCGCCTGATTTATATCGCCGATACCTACGACCGCCTGCGCAGGCTCTACCCCTTCCTGCCGGAGAGCTTCTCCGAGCACATAGCAAAGCCTCTCTCAGAGATACCCTGCCCTTACGGATGCTGTGCCAGCTACGCCGAGCACTTCCTGGCTCCCTTTTTGCAGAGCATGGAGCGGCTGGGGATCAGGCCCGAAGTCTACCGGGCCGACCGGCTCTACAAGGAGGGTAAATACAACGAGGCTATCAAGACCGCCCTGCGGAAAAAGGACGACATCGCCCGCATCTTAAAGGAGGTCTCGGGCCGGGATGTGCCGGAGGGCTGGAGCCCCTTTGATGCCATCTGCTCTTCCTGCGGGCGAACCAACACCACCCGGGTGACCGGCTTTGACCTGGAAGCGGAGACCGTGGACTACCAGTGCTCCTGCGGCTTTTCCGGAACCGTGCCCATGAGCGGCGGAGGAAAGCTGGTCTGGCGGGTGGACTGGCCGGCCCGCTGGCCCATATTCAATGTGACCGTGGAGCCCTTCGGCAAGGACCACGCCACTGCCGGAGGCTCCTATGATACGGGCAAGAAAATCAGCGAGGAGATCTACGGCTACCCCGCCCCATTCCCCATAGTCTATGAGTGGATCCATCTCAAAGGTGTCGGTGCCATGCACAGCTCCACAGGAATTGTGGTCACCATCCAGGAGATGCTGGATGTGGTCCCTCCCGAGGTTTTGCGCTATCTTATCATCAGAAACAAGCCGGAGAAGCACATCGAGTTCGACCCTGCCCTGCCGCTTTTGAGCTTGGTGGACGAGTACGACCAGAGAANNGAGGGCCATTGAGCTGTCCAATGTCTCCAAGAGCGGGCCCTTCGAGATCCCCTTCCGCCACATGGTCACCGCAGTACAGATCGCCCGGGGCGACCAGGAGGGGCTCTTCCAGGCTCTCCAGCGCTCAGGTTATGATATCACAGCAAGGAGGGAGGAGATCATAGGCCGGGCCAGGAATGTAGAGACCTGGCTGGACAAATATGCCCCCGCCTATGTCAAATTCCAGGTCCAGGAGTCCCTTCCTGCTGCGGTCAAGAACCTCACGCCCGCGGAGAGGCGGGGCCTGGGCCTCCTGGCGGAGAGGGTGGATGACAAGAGCGCCGCCGAGATCCACGACCTGGTCTATGCCGTGGCCGCAGAGGAGAAGCTGGACTCCAAGAAGTTCTTCCAGGCCATCTATCTGGCCTTCCTGGGCGACCGCCAGGGGCCCAAGGTGGGCTGGTTTCTCTCCAGCCTGGAGAGGGACTTCGTGCTTCAGAGGCTCGGCGAGGCCGCCAGGGCTTAGACGGTAAAGATCTCGGATGCTCAATATCTACCTCTCCGGCCCCCTCTTCTCCCGGGCGGAGATCGCCTGGGGTGCCCGGGTCNNGGCTTGAAAAAGTCAGGGTATTCTGGCCTCATGAGATAGTCCCCTGCTCCGCCGGGATGCAGGAGATCTTCCAGGCCAATTTGAAGGCCTTAAATGAGGCGGATCTGATGGTAGCTATGCTGGACGGCTCCCAGGTGGACGATGGCACGGCCTGGGAGGTGGGATTCTTCTTTAGCCAGGGAAAGAAGGTCCTGGGCCTGCGCACGGACCTGCGTCGGGCGGGGGAGATGGAGGGAGCACGGGTAAATCTGATGATCGAATGCTCCTGCCATAGCATATCAGAGAGCCTGGAGGAGCTGCTGGACAGGATGCAGAGGCTCATATATTGATCTCGCCGGTATATGACGCCCCCCTTCTTCTGGCGGAGGGAGAAGAGAAAGTCCTGGTGGCGGCAGATCTTCATCTGGGCCTGGAGCATGAGCTGCATCTCTGCGGCATATCCATCCCCAGCCAGACGGAGAAGATCCTTCACAGGCTGCTTGGATACATAGACCGGATAAAGCCGGAACGGCTGGTGCTACTGGGAGATATCAAGCACAATGTTCCCCGCACCAGCTGGCAGGAAAAGAAGGAGATACCCCGGTTTTTGAGCCGACTGGCTGCCAGGGTAACGGTTGATGTGGTGCCGGGAAATCATGACAGCGATCTGGCGGATATGGCCCCCCCGGGGGTTCAGGTGCGCCCCTCCACTGGATTTGTGCAGGACGGCGTGGGCTACTTTCATGGCCACACCTGGCCGGATGAAAAGATCCTGCGCGCCGGCCTTCTGGTGGCGGGTCACCTGCATCCGGCAGTCAGCCTGCCCGACCCCCTGACCCGCCCGGTCTCAAGGCCGATCTGGATTCGATCCCGTCTTCTCCCTGAGAAGACTTTGCACCATTACGGCTTGGAGGCGGAAAATGAGATTATCATCATCCCAGCCTTCAATTTCCTCTGCGGGGGGCTGCCCATCAATCTCCCGGTGGAAGATATGCGCGGGCCGCTCTTATCCCTGATGGACTGGGAGGGGGCCCGTCTCTTTCTCCTGGACGGAACTGAGCTTGGCAGCCTGGCAGGCATAAAGGCGACTCAATGTGGCCAGGAGGCAAAGCCGGCCAGGGCAGGAAAGAAGATGGATGATGGATAGACCTCTTGTGAGTTTTAAGGGCCCGGTCCCTATCAGTAAGAGTTATTACCTTTCCCGCCGGATTGCAGGTAGCACCGGAGAGGGATAGAGAATTGAGCGAGAAAGATAGGCTTTTGGAGTTGCTTAAGGAGAAGGCCCTGGAGATCAGGCCGGTTGTCCTCTCCTCAGGCAAGAAGAGCGACTACTACATGGACTGNNGGGAGCTTATCTCACCGGGAAGCTGATGCTGCAGATGATCCGGCCTGATGTCCGCGCCGTGGCCGGACTGACCCTGGGCGCCGATCCCATCGTCTCTGCCGTTTCTCTTCTCAGCTACCAGGACGGCCGCAATCTTCCCGGCTTGATTGTGAGAAAGGAGCCCAAGAAGCACGGCACCATGAGCTATGTAGAGGGGCCTGCCTTGCCCCAGGGAAGCGCGGTGGCTGTGGTTGAGGATGTGGTAACTTCAGGGGCATCGCTTCTGCGGGCTATAGAGCGCATTGAGGCAGCAGGCTACCGTCCGGTTCAGGCCCTGGCCATATTAGACCGGCAAGAGGGCGGATGGGAGGCTCTCAAGGAGAGGGGATTCGATCTCCAGGCACTCTTCGCCCGGCGGGACCTGGGCCTGGACCGGGAATAAAGATAAAGAAAAACCTATTTTAAAATTTTAAAAGATTTTAAAAATTGTTTATTGGCATCCTTCTGGCCTCTCAGCCGGTTGGGCCAGCCGGGCTATCAATTCCTCCCGGCTGCTGCTCAGCGGGAGGCTCGCCAGAATGATTGAATCCACTGATTCCAGGAGGAAGGTCATCTCCTGGCATTTCTCCCTCCGGCGGCTCGCTGCCATAAGGATCTGCAGGACCGGGATAAGCTGGAATGGGCTCTCTGCCGGGGCCCGGAAATGCCCCGGGATTCTCAGCCGCGGGAGCAATCTGGCCTGGCTGGGGGGAGGATACCGATTCTGTGGCCGTGAATGGCGAATCGTACATGAGGCTATAAGGGTATCCGTCTTCCGAATAAGAGATCACTGAGGTTATCCAATAGCTTCCACTCTGCTGGGCGGTAATGGGATAGCTCACCTGCTGGGTCTGCCCTGGATAAAGCTCCAGGCTCTGTCCGCCCATATTCGCGACCACTCCAGGGGGAAGCCTGGGAGTGACTGTTGCCGGGATGGGGTTCTGGCCATTGTTGGTTAAAGATACGATCACATTTGCCATCTGGCCCACTTCTGCCGAGGATGGCATAAGACTCTGGTAGGCAGTAAGCCCGTTGCCTCCTGCAGCGGCACCGATCAAAAGAGCCCCTGCCACCAGGATAAGAGTAATGTGCACCAATCCCAAATGCTTCATTGCATCCCTATTGGTCTTTCAGGGAGATTTAAAGGTACCTGTCATACGAGATTGATATGAGGTCTATTCGATTCCAATGGGCTCATTTTCCTGATTTTGGAGCCGGTCCTTTGATCGGACATCCCTATCCCATCTGGCCTACCATACATAAAATACTTATTCGGCTCGGAGATATGAGTCTCTGATGGACGTCTCTTTCTCAGCCTGGCGGCATTCGCGAGAAGAGAGCTTACAGCTCAAGGGAGATAGCTTCTCCTTTCTCTTCGATAGGCGCTACACCAATAGGCTCAACAGGATGAGCCGGGTGTTCTTTGAGGCCTATGTTGCGGCCACCAAAGAGCTCGCTGCGCAGGAAGACCGCTTTCCCAGCCTCTCCGAGATCGATGCCAAGATGGAAAGCGGAGCTGTTTATGCCTTTAAAGACCGCCTGATGAAGAACACTGAGTTCTTCGAGGAGGTCAAGATCTCCGGAGTCTCCTATCTGGTTCCCCGGGCGCTGAAGTTCGTGGATGTAGCCGGCATATATACCGATTTGATATTGAATTTCGAGGAAGGGACGGTGGTGCTTCCCACCCGAAGGAAGATTCCTCTTCCCCCGGATAGCCAGATTCCCGGCGGGGATGAAGAGACTGGCGGGGCTCAGGCCGCTCAGTCTGAAGAGATAACCCCGCCCGCTGCCCCGGAAGAGTCCTGGGAAGAGGAGGAAGAGGCAGAAGCGCCCTCCTATCCCCAGCATTTGCCGGAGACCTATGAGGAGATGGGCCAGGCCCCAGAAGCAGCGGAAGCGGCTGCATCCCCCCTACCGACCCAGACTCCGGAGGCAAGAGTGGAGAGAGCAGTCTCATACCCATCCAAAGAGCCGAACCGCCCTGCCGTGGAGGAAAAGAAGAGCGGTTTGCCTATGAAAGCCGGCGCCCTGCTTGGAGCGGCCATACTCCTGGCCTTGGCTGTCTTTTTCCTGTACCCGCCTCCCGCAACACCGCCAGTGGAGACGACACTGGTGGCATACTCCGCCTATCTGTCCAATGCCAGCAATGAGAGCTATCTGGGACTGGACATAGCCAATCCCGAGGCCATGGCCAATGATATCGAGATCTCCCTCCCACCGGATATAGACCAGGCCATCAGCGCCAGAGGCGGCGTTGTGACCATATCTCACGGAAATAATACCACGGTGCGGCTAAACTCCAGCAGCGACGCCAGCGTCAGGATATATCTGCAGGGCAACTGGACTGCCATTCCCATGGGACTCAGCTTTGCCTCGGCGGAGGGATATGACACCAGCTTGCAGGTTCACGGCCAGGACTACGATATCACCCGCAAAAATGAGACCCTTATCCTGATGTTCAACCTGACCGGAGAAGGGATAAGCTTTGAGCAGAGCTACTCCAAAAAGCCCTAGCCTGGCCGCCGTCGCTAAGAGAGAAGATGCCGCCGCCGCCTTAAAGAGGATAATCTGCCTCGGCCTTCTGGACAAGAGCAGGAAGGTTATAAGGAGAGAGGACCGGGTGGAGATACCGGTTTTGGAGAAGCTGGGCGAGTTTGATATGGTGGTGCAGGACAGGCCCTCATTCTACCGCAAGCTGCCCGACCTCACTGCCGCCCTGCGTGGCCAGATCCCTGAAGGGCTCCTCCGCCTCCTTCCTCGGGGCTGGTTCATCCTGGGAGAGGTGATCATAGTCAAGGTCCATCCCCGGCTGAGGGATTACGAATCTCATATCGGCGACGCTCTTCTGCGCTATTATCCCCGCTGCTCTACCGTTCTTGCCGATGAGGGCATATCCGGACAGCTTCGCCAGCCGGTGCGCCGGACCATAGTGGGGAGCAGGAGCATGACGACGCATAAGGAGAATGGCGTTGTCTTTCATCTTGATGCCAGAGTGGTGATGTTCTCTCCCGGCAACCTCAAAGAGCGCATGAGGATGAGCCGCCTGGGGCAGGGGGAGACGGTGGTGGATATGTTTGCCGGAATAGGCTACTTCAGCATTCCCATGGCGGTTTATTCCCGGCCCAGAAAGATTCTGGCCATAGAGCTCAACCCCCAATCCTACCAGTTTTTATGCCAGAATATAGAGGCCAATGAAGTTCAGGACATCGTCCAGCCGATCCTGGGAGACTGCGCTGTAAAGACGCCTCAAGGTATTGCCGACAGGGTCTTGATGGGCATGGTTCAGGTAACCAATCGGTACCTGGAAACGGGAATTGCCGCCCTTAAACCTGGTGGAACTCTGCACTACCACCAGACCATTCCCTCCTGGCAATTTCCGGAAGCGGCGGTGGAGGAGGTAAAGGAGGCAGCTGCGGCAATGGGACGCCGGGCGGAGATCCTCAAATGCCTGAGGGTGAAGAAGTTTTCTCCCGGCGTGGTCCATGCCGTCATCGATGCCCGGATCGACAGAGATTTTTAGCTAGAAGCACAAAAAAGATATCATGATAGCGACATGGCACGGACATTCCTGTTTTCTGCTGCAAGGTGAGGAGGGCATAACCATCCTCCTGGACCCCTTCTTTGAGGATTCCGTGGGCTACCCTCTGCCCAAATTGAAAGCGGATATAGTATTGATCAGCCATGCCCACACCGATCATAGCAATGCCCATGCCGGTGGAGGCAGTTCGCAGGTGGTCCAGGGAAAAGGTGAGCACAGCAGCCTGGGTTTGAAGATCAGAGGAATTGGATCCTATCATGATAGGAAGATGGGAAGGCTCAGAGGGGAGAACACCATCTTCTGCTTCACTCTGGATGGGATCAGAGTCTGTCATCTGGGTGATCTGGGGCACATATTGAGTCCGTCTCAGATAAAGGAGATAGGTCCTGTGGATCTGCTCTTTCTGCCCGTAGGTGGCAGGTACACCATAGATGCCAGAGCTGCCGATGAGGTGATGGACCAGGTTAATCCTGCCCTGGTTGTGCCTATGCACTACCGGACGGAGAAGCTGTGTTTTGAGCTGAACGGATTGGAGGACTTCCTCAAGGATAAAAAAGATGTATCCAGATATGAGGTCCTGCGCTTGAAAGAAAAAGATCTGGTCGGGAAAAAACAGGTGGCGGTTCTGGCCTGCCCTGCTGCAGAGGGAAAAGGCCGATCGATAGATTAATAACTACCTGCTGTAAGGTAGGTTCCGAAGCCCGGTAGTGTAGCGGTCA
>DAWB01000199.1:0-8144 GCA_002505805.1 Methanosaeta sp. UBA80
GAAATAATTTCAGGACTCCACAATGGAAGAGATGGGACCGAAAGTCAAATATACCATATATCACTAATTAACATGTGGATTCTCATGGAGACATTTGTTGCCCGATATCTTGCCATGTGGGCATTGGCTTTCCTGATGATGGCGCTTTTGGCCATATCTAAGATCCCATCCTGACTTCCGGGTAGCAGAGTATGCTAATTGCATCTTTGCTATTTGCCAATATATTCAGGATTTCGATTTGGAAATGCTGCAGGACAGCAGGATCATTCTGGGCGATGAGATCTAGTTTGATCTTTATAAATTGAAACTTATATTGCATCTCTCATTTCTCTTTTATAGGTACATCCCATACAAATTTATGCCTATGGATGAATAAGCCACATAGATGATAGCAATGAAAAAGTCGCTCGGGGCAAGAACCCTCCTCTATCCCACCCCCGTCTGTGTGATCGGGACCTATGATCGGTTTGGAAATCCAAATGCGATGACTGCGGCATGGATTGGGATCTGCTGTTCGAGTCCCCCCTGCCTGGCCGTCTCACTGCGCAAGGTCACTCAAACCTATCGCAATATCATCAATCGCAAGGCATTCACCGCATCCATCCCCAGCCAGGACTACGCCAAAGAGGCAGACTATTTCGGTCTGGTGTCGGGAAGTGCGGCGGATAAATTTCCCAGCAGCGGGCTGACTCCACTCAAGAGCAAGATAGTGGATGCCCCCCTGGTCAAGGAGTTTCCTCTCGCCCTGGAGTGCAGGCTGCATCGCATTGTGGAGATAGGACTGCATACCCAGTTCATAGGGGAGATAATGGATGTCAAGGCCGATGAGTCATGCCTTGGCCCGGACGGTCTCCCGGATATCGAGAAGGTCAAGCCCATTCTGTTCTCTCCGGAGGCACGCAAGTATCATGCTCTGGGGAGCTTCGTCGGCAAAGCATTTTCCATTGGCCGGGAGCTGATCAAGAGCTAATTTGGCGTCTGCATCGCATCTTCGAAACCGTCAAATGTAGCCTGCTTTGAAATCTCAATTTTTAAAAATCTCCATCATTCATTGCTAGGGATAAGCAGGGAACATCTCCAAATCAGAAATTGGCCCGGCTCTCAGGGCAGCCCGGGATACGTCTATGCTAAAACCTCTATCTCCAGGACATCGGCAAAGGTCTCGGAGTTCCCGCTTGCAGTAGCCACAATGCTTACCTTATAAATCCCAGGCTGCCTCTCTGCATTCCAGATGCCCATGTACTTGCCTGCTGTGGTTTGCAGCAGGCTCATTCTGGCCGATTCAGAGCCGTCCGGGGCATTTATGATTGCGCTGCAGCGCAGATCACTGTCTGCTTCCCCTTCATCAAAGTCTGAGGAGGAGGGATTGCCCGAAGAGCCTATCTGCACCAATCCGTCATTTCTGTTTAAATTGGCGAACCCTTGGGGAGAGCCGAATCCACAGGTGGCGCAGCCCTTAACCTTCAGCCTATCCTCGCTGCTTGAACCATTGCTTTCCGACAAATTTTGAGCCGAATTGGTTGATGCCGCTCGGAAGAGGGCTGTGATATAAACCGACTGGCCGGCCTTGGCTGGATTGGGCTCGGCCCTTATCTCCGCCAGATCAAATCCGAACTGCGGCTGATTCACCAGCCAGTCCCGCCAGGAGTACATCCTGGCATCGTATCCCAGTCTCTCCATGGCAAACCAGGTTATAGCAGCTTCAATTCCCACATTGGTGTAGACTAAAACTGCTCTGTCCTTATGAATACCAGAAAAGACCTCTTGCAGCCGCTCATTGCTCTTTAAGCTGCCATTTTCCAGAACAGCCTCATAGGGAATATTCACCGCTCCCGGAATATGGCCTATCTCGTAGTCTCGAGCCGGCCTGGCGTCCACCACCCGAGCTCCTCCTGCGGCGGCAAATTCATAACTAGCCAATAGATCCGCCTGGATACGAGGAAGATAATCCGCTTTTTCCCTAACCGAAGGGGAATTGCTGATATTAAGCCCGGCCGCCTGCCAATCATCCAAATCACCTTGCAGAATTCGGACGTCCTCATGACCCAGATACCTGTGAAGCCAATAGGTAAAGAAGGCAGGAGCAGGACCCCCGCCGCAAGGCATGCACTCCCCGGTTATGATCAAGGAATCATTGCTTTCTATGCCTGCATCTCCGAGCAGCCTGGCAATCTCAGAGACGGGCTTGAGAGCGCCTCCCCGGTCCAGAAAGCTCTCGTAATTGATATTCAGGGCCCCATTGAGATAAGCGGTTGCATTGGGGCTTATATCCAAAACAGTATCCGAAGGAACAATCTCTTCTGGACCGACAAAAGCGGAATCAAGATCCGATGAGATATCACGATCCGATGAGCTATTCCAGGATAAATTACCGGATGAGGGAGTGGATCCTTCTGCCGCAGGGATCGGCGATAAGAGCAACATGAAAATTGCTAATGTCATGCCCACTAAGAGCTTCTTCATCTTCTTCGGCCTCAAGCCAAGGTATCGGTTAAGGATCATATTTCCAGCCATATGGTCTGCCTGCCCCTCCTTAACCTTTTCCCTTTGCCTTTTCTATTGAGATGGAGGGACAGGAGATTATCAACCATCCAATCAGCCATAATATGGCTTATCCCGGATAGATCCTCCAGGATAAATGCTAAAGAGCATCCAATGACTGCCTTAAGAAAATCTTGGCCCCTCTCGCCTCTTCCGGTGAAAACGGACCGCATTCCTGTAATTCCAGTCGCGCAGCCTCCAGGGCCTCGGTGAGCAGATTCATGGCTTCCACCGAACCGGGACAGGATTCCTTTATCACCACCTGCTCCTCGCATCCGTAAACTCCCAGGAAGGGAAAGATGCGACAGGACCAGGGACGGACGGGGTAAATCTTGCATCCTTTGCTTTTGGGGTCATAGAACTTGCATGGGAGGATGTGCTTGAAATTTAGGCCCTCAGGCCGGTCGGGATCGGGATAGGTATACTTCTTGATGAACTTGTTAAGGGGAATCTTGAGATGCCTGGCCATCTCTTTGACATCCTCCTTTCGCAGACGAATGGGATCACCGGTAGTGCAACAGGTGCCGCATCTCTTGCATCGGAAAAGGATGTGGCAGGCCATGCGATAGTAGTCTATTGTGGTGTACTTTAGAGCATCCATCTCTCTAAAGACCTGGCCATCCGGAAGAGAGGTCGCCTTGAGAAGGGCCAGAGCAACTGATCGCTGATCTCTCATCTCTTCTGTGATTTCTGCCATTGCACATAGGATACTGGACAGGCATCCTTTTCAATCTTGCCCTACCTCAGTCTATCATGGCCCTGCAGATCGTCCTCATCGGGAGGTCCAATGTGGGAAAATCAACCTTATTCTGGGAGCTGACCGGGACCCGTGTTCGAGTGGGAAAAAGACCAGGCGTCACCCAGTATCCCTTCCAGACCAGAGTGGGTGATGTCCTTTATGTGGACATGCCGGGATACGGCTTCATGCTAAAGGCCACTCATGCCTATCAGGAAAAGACCAAGGATCTCATTGTGCGCTACTTTGAGGAGCATGCTCCGGATATTCTGCTCACGGTACAGGTGATAGATGCCTCTTCTTTTTTGGATATTGCCGACCGCTGGGAGAGAAGGGGAGAGGTGCCGCTTGAGATCGAGCTATGGGAGTTCCTGGATGATATGGGGTTAGATACGGTCCTGGCCGCAAACAAGATGGATCGCATATCTAAAGCAGATAGGGATTTGGCCCTTGATCTCATCTGCGAGCGTCTGGGAATGCTGCCGCCCTGGAGGCAGTGGCCGGATAAGATAGCCCCTATCAGCGCCAAGAAAGGTGATGTTGTGTCATTGAAGTCCATAATAGCCAAAAAGGTTGCCGCAAAGAATTCTTCTGGACCCTCTCATTAAGCCGCTATCCCCATCACCAACAGTCAGATGTAAAGGATGCTTTTATCATCTCAGAGGTGCTTTTTCCTGTCGGGCAGAAGATGGACGAGATAGATGACAACAGCAATTCCGATGATGATGAATCCCTGAGTTCATTTCTCACGGAAAGGCAGATTAGTGTCCTGCAGATGCGCCTGGGCGGCCTCTCTCAGCAGCAAGCGGCAGACCGTCTGGGAACAACCCGCTCCAATGTGAGCATTCTGGAGAAAAGGGCCCGCCAGAATATTGCCCGAGCGGAGAAGACTCTGCAGCAGTGGATGATGCTCCGAGCCCCAATTTCTCTAACGGCGGCAGCAGGAACAGATGTATTCGATCTGCCCAGGATGATCTTCGCCGCGGCGGATGAGAAAGGAATAAAGCTGCCTGTAACCTCGCTGGACATCATCAACCAGCTTCAGCGCAATTCTCCCCGTCCCTTCAAAACCAGAGCCCTGAAGATGGATGCAGAGATCTATGTCACAGAAGAGGGAGAGGTGCTGCTGGCGGATAAAAAGCTTTGACCGCCGGCTGGCAGAGGCGACAAGCTCCTCTGCCAATTATCCCCTGTCTCCCCCATATCTTCTTCTGGCAGTCGATATTTCATCGCTCCTTTGGGGAGGCATTTATTTGCCTTCAAGCTGCTCCAGCTGCTCTACCCTTTTCTCTATCACATCCATAGCATCCTCGAATAATCTCCGATCTATCTCTATGCCGAAGAACTTCTTTAGCTTCTCCTGCGGTGTCATGCTGCTCCCTGCGGAGAGATAGGCCGCATAATTCCCGTTGAACTTTTGCGGATCTTCTTTGTACATCTTGAATAGAGACAGGGTGATGGCTTTGGATAGGGCATAGCTGAAGGTGTAGTAGTTATTGGTAAAGTAGATGTGGCTGACATAGGTCCACTGCGCATTATCCTCTGCATAGTAGTCGACCAATGAAGTCCTGTACTGCCGGGATAAGCTGGTCCAGAGCTGATTGAGCTCTCTGCCGCTCAAATTTCCCTTCTGGCGGCAGAGATCATGCGCAGCATCCTCGAATTCGGTGATCATGGGCTGGAAAGTGAAGTAGTTGACATAATCGTTGATGCTGTCTGCCAGTACGGCGAGAGCAGTTTCCCGGTCATAATTGGCCAGGGCATAGTCCACAAAGAGCTCCTCATTGAAGGTGGAAGGTATCTCCATCTCGTACTCTGTGCCTGTGCAATAGAGATAGTCCACATTGCTGCCCATAAGATAGAAGTTGATGGCATGGCCCATCTCATGGGTTAGAGTCCTCTGGTCGTCTATCAATCCCTTGTAGTTCATGAATATCAGGGCAGGCCGATTGAGGGCGCACATATCCTGGCAGTAGCCTCCCGGTCTCTTTCCTCCCTCCGGATTGGGGTAGACATCTATTGAGCCGCTGGTGGCCGTCTGGAGGAAGATCTCTTGGAAGGCAGGGGCCATTTGGGCATAAGAGGCGGATATATTGACCAGGGTATCCTCGTAACTGTATTTCTGGTCAGGACTCTTCAGCAGGGAAAGCTGCAGATCATAGGGCTTTAGCCGGTCCAGATTCATCCTCTTCCTTCGAAACTCATAATAACCGTCGAAATCTCCTTTGCGCTCCTTGAAGACCTGGTTCATGGTTTCCACCTGATCTTGGGTGAGGTAGGCTCCGAACATCTTAGAGTCGTATGAGTCGGAATAATTCAGCTCACGGGCGAGAAGATCATCCAGCTTTGATTTGTTGCAGTAGATCTCTGCCATCCGGTCAGACTCCTCGATGAGATGATCGAAACGCTTATCGTAGGCCTTCTTTCTATTATTGCGATTGGCATCCGTGCTCATCAGTTCGGTGTATGTCTCTGAATTGAGAGCCAGCTCTTTGCCATTCTCCAGAGTGATATTTCCGGCTACTGTGACGTTATTTGTAACCAGCTTCTCCGCTTCAGTATCAATTTTCATAAGCTGATTGGAGATATCAGCGAGATAAGCGGCATGAGACTCATCCCTGGGACGGTGACTTGCATAGCGACGGTAGCTGTTCTCCAGGTAGGCTCTATATTTCTCCAGCCCTAGCTCTTCGGAAAAAATCCTGTCCCATTCTGAAGAGGATAGAGACTTTAATTTTATCTCGGCGTAGGATACCGCCTTATAGTGATCGGTAGAGAGGTTCTGCAGATCGGAGAGGAGTGTCTCATAGAACTCTTCATTGACATTGAGGCTGTTTTGGGCCGAGACATAGGCATAGATTACATTCAGCCTCTTGCTGAAATTCTTATCTGCCTCGATGTACTCCAGCAAAACCGGCCCGGTTAGATTCTGGAAACGGGGGCGGAAGGTGACACTTATTTCCTTCGATAAATCTTCGAGCCTCTTATATTCTTCACTTGCAGCCTCTCGATCCTGGAATAAACTGGAAAGGTTCCAGGAGGTGGTGATCTCGCTTCGATTCATCGCCTCCGGCTCTTTCTCCGGAGATGAAGAAAATCCAGAGCCACTCATAACGAGCACAGAAAAAACAACCAGCGCTGAGATAATCAATCCTTCTGCCGAATCCATTTACATCATCACCCCGGATGAACAGAATCAAATTATGTCACTTGATATATATAGCTGGTCGCCAATTGCCTGAAGAGATCAGAGAACATCATCGGGCGGATAAGCCCTGGAAAATAGAAATCCCATTTAGCAAAATCATTATTCAATGCCGCATTATTCAGTGGTTAATTTATAAAAGCTAAGGAGTGAGACAGTCATCTAAAAGACCATCCCATCCAGTTAATCAATCCATTTCCAATAGCAGTCTCTGATGAAGACACAGCTATAGAACCATTTGGCCAGATTCAGATCATCTCTCCCAAGGGCGGAGCGGTGGGATCAAATCCATCCTCGGCGCTGTCGATGAATATCTCGGGCAACTGGCCAAAGGGATCATCATAGCCCTGGACAGACGCAGTGGGGTCAAATCCCCGATCAGTGCTATCGATTAAGATTTCGCCATTTCCGGAAATTGAACCAGATGCCACTCTGGTCCCGTAGAATGTTTTTTCGGATCCATCAGTGTCTGTATCAATAAATTTGATAGTAGAGCAATCACCGGAAAGCGTGACCCTAGACTTATAGCCACTTTGCCAGGACCCACCATACTGCCGCTTTGATGCATCGATGGCATACCATGTGCCACTATCGTACAATTCGCCCTCGGCTGTCCGGGATTCAACTCTGCCATTGGAATAGAATGTGCAACTATATCCATTTTGAAATTTCCAGCTGCCTGTAATGTCGCAGCTCTTCCCCTGCGGCTGGCCAAATCCCTGATCGCTGGATCCAGTGTCTATGATCACAGTGCCGGTTGCTGGCCGCCCGGATGGAATTGCAGTTTCATATGATGAGCCGCTTCCCCTCACAACCTCCACCACGACTTCATTGCTCTGCATGCCGTTGCTGTAGAAGACCAGAGTATGCCGTCCGATCTCATCGGCCAGGAAGACCAGTTGGGTGTATCCCCGATAGAATCGGTACTGCTGCACATCCTGGTAGCCGTCCGGATATGTCTCTATCATTGTGGTCGGACCTCCATCAGAATAGGCCAGCATCTTAAACCGGGCGCCTAATGGGCATTTTATGTATTGGGTCCAGCTGGTCCTTCCCTGAATCCAGAGGGAGTTTGAGGGCACATAATTGGAATCATAAGGCCTGGACTGCCCGTCTATGATCAGATAGGACGGCTCAGATCCATAGATCTCAAATTGCACCGGTCCTGAAGCATAAACTTCCCCTTGATTGAGATCATAATACTGCTCATATATATGCAGAGGATCTGAAGAGAGCAGCGGATCCCCCATTGATGAATCTGATATAGCTGTTGTATTCGAGATTGCTGCCAGAAAAATAATCGACGCCAATAGCTGAGACCTGCCAAGCACTGGATCACCAAAGTTAAAGGAACCTATTTATAGATAAAATATTCCGTGAGAAAATTGCATTTCTCCATGAAGAGATATATTAAAATTATAAATTAGGCTGCAAAAAATAGAGGATATGGATAAAGCTTTTCAGAGGATTATCTCAATATCCAGCTCTTCTGCCAGCTCTTTGTAGCGGTTTCTGATGGTTACCTCGGTAACACCGGCCACATCCGCCACCTCGCGCTGCGTCCTGCGGTCTCCGCAGAGGATGGAGGCTATGTAGATGGCTGCTGCCGCTACACCGGTAGGCCCGCGCCCGCTGGTCAGCTCCTTTTCCGCTGCCTGGCGG
>DAWB01000199.1:8197-12378 GCA_002505805.1 Methanosaeta sp. UBA80
ACGAAGCGGTAGGTCCTTCCGATCTCCTTTCTTGATACCCTGGAGACCTCTGCTATCTCGTCAAGGGTGCGGGGCACATTGCACTGCCGGCAGGCGGCATAAAGAGCTGCTGCGGCCACTCCCTCGATACTCCTTCCCCGGATAAGGTTCTTGTCCACTGCCTTCCTATATACCACAGCCGCCGTCTCCCGCACGTTTCGAGACAGGCCCAGAGCAGAAGCCATCCTGTCCAGCTCCGAGAGGGCAAAGGCCAGGTTTCTCTCTGTGGCATTGCTGACTCTGATACGCCTCTGCCATTTTCTCAGGCGATATAATTGGGCTCGGTTCTTGGAGGATATGGTCTTTCCGTAGGAGTCCCTGTTCCTCCAGTCGATCATGGTGGAGAGGCCTTTATCATGTATGGTATAGGTCATGGGGGCACCGACACGAGACCTCTTCATGCGCTGATCATGGTCGAATGCTCTCCATTCCGGGCCTTGGTCAATGAAATTCTCGTCTATGACCAGGCCGCAATCGGAGCAGACCAGTTCCGCTCGCTCATAGTCGCGGACGAGGGTATGGCTCCCGCACTCTGGGCATTCGACGGTAAACTTCTCAAATTCATCAACCTTTTCTTTCTCGCGTTTGAGCCTGGTCCTCTCTTTTAGCTTCTCCGGCTCAACCCTCTCTATCTCTCTCAGCTTCTCGATTTCTTCCACTTGCCATCTCTCCCTGGCGTCTCGTCGATATAGAGCTTTGCTCCGATATGGCTCGCAGCATCTACACCCTTATTTGGTCTCACAATCACATACGGACTGTTGATTGGTCCGAATATATCCTGGACTCTTCCTACTCGGCTCCTCCTTTGATCCACCACCATAGAATTGGATCGAAGGGCATTATCCTTGCTTTCGCTTGCAAAGGCTTCTTCGCTTTGAACAATCAGCTTATTCTGCACGACATGAAGAGCAATACCCAGCCTCCTCAATAGGCCACCTCATCTATATAGATGAGGAACTAATATTTAAGTATTCCGAAAACCATTTATAACGGTCACTCTCCCGCCCTTCCTAAAGGCTTATCATCTAATGCCTTCTAATTGCAGCTAATGTTTGAGCAGCTTCCCACAGTTCCCACATCAGAAGAGCTTTTAAATAAGTCCTTCCGGCGGGCCTCCCGTGCTGTAGATGACCTGTCCATGGTCCAAAATGCCGGCAATATACTCTCCGACAACCTCAGCAACCTCATCAGGAAATTCCCCTCCTTTGAGAATATGCCACCGTTTTATCGGGAGATGGCGGACATTATCGCGGGAGTGGATCGCATTCGCATCAGCCTCTCCCGCCTGGGCTGGGCTTCCCGGCAGATCAGGCTGATCACTAAAGAGCATGTGGCCAAGATCAAGAGATCGAGCCCTAACGATGCCACTCTAATCCGAAAATCGGCCTTCGGCCGCATCTCTTCCGTCATGAGGTCTATTGAGAAAGATCTTCTCTTCCTCAATGAGACCAGAAATCTGCTGCGGAAGATGCCAACCATCAATCCGTCATTGCCAACCATTCTCATTGCGGGATATCCCAATGTAGGTAAATCCAGCTTCATCGTGCGTATTACCGGCGCCAGACCGGAGATCGCCAGCTATCCATTCACCACCCGGGGAATCTTTGTGGGCCACTTCATGCGGGGGGAGCAGAGGTATCAAGTGGTGGATACGCCCGGCCTGCTTGATCGGCCCATGGAGGAGAGAAACAATATTGAGCGGCAGACCATAGCGGCATTGAGCCATCTTCAGGGTGTGCTGCTTTTTATCCTTGATCCGAGCGAACACTGCGGCTATTTCCTGGACTCTCAGCTCTCTTTAGCCCAGGATATCCAGAATTGGATCAGCCTTCCCATGCTGATTGTTGCCAATAAGGCGGATATTTTGAAATATACAGGGGATAGAGATGTGCTTGAGATGTCCACCGAGACCGGCCAGGGTGTGGAGGATGTTCTGGAGAGGCTGGTAGGCTTGCTCGACAAGTCCAAATAGCCCGATAATACTTGATTATGCTTCTCCAAATTATTATTTAATCCAAAATATATCTATCCAAACCGTCATAGTTCGGTTGCCCTATTTCAGAGCCAGCTCATACTTAACCTCAGTGACCAGGCTTCCCCAAAGCTCGTGAGTCACCTTTTCCTTCTCCAGGAAGCCAGCCGATTTATAGAGACTGGCAGCTGCAGGTAGGCTGTCAACCGTCCAGAGGAAGATCGAGGAATATCCTGCCTCTCGGGCGAAGGCCATCGCCTCTTCAACCAGCCTGTGCCCCAGACCCCGCCCCCTCAGATCGGGGTGCAGGAGCAGCCAGCGCAATTGCGCCTCTTCCTGGGAGAATTCAACGATGGCCACAGATCCCACAATATGGCCGGCTCTTTCCAAAATCCAGATCCGCTCTCTGAGGCCTATCCTTTTAGCAAACTCTGCCAGGGGAATGGCCACATATGAGTCGAAGGTGTGGTCCCAACCCTGCTGCGGAGCGTAAAGAATTCCATGCAAGTAGGTGATGTATCCCACATCTCCCGGCCTCAGGTTATGCCGCAGGGAGATGGAGCTCTCAGGGGAAAGGAAATCCGGATTCAGCTCTCCCAGGAATTGCTCCCATAGATCCCTGTTTTCGGATATATAGCGATGCATCATATCTTGGCACTCCGGGAGATCGAGGTCTACCACCTCTATGCCATGGGAGAGCAAGAAATGCATGGCCGCAGGGGCGCTCTTGGCCTCGCCAACCACCACCTTCTTTATGCCAAACTGGACCATAGCCCCGGCGCAGAGATAGCAGGGCATGAGGGTGGAGTAGAGCGTAGTATTATGATAGCCGCCGGTGAGGCGGGCATGACGCAGGCAGTCCATTTCGGCGTGCATGAGCTGATCCTGGTCCTGCACCCGCCGATTTCTGCCCCTTCCGATTATCCCGCCCTTCTCCACAAGTATGGCCCCGATGGGAACCCCACCCTCTGATAGTCCCTCAAGAGCCTCGCTTATGGCAGCCTGCATGAAGATATCCATGAGTTCTACCTTGCCGTCAAATGATCTTCTTTTATCCGATCATTTAGCTGGCCGGACCACCAGAACGGGACACTCTGACCTCCGGACCACATCGAAGGTTGTGCTTCCCACCCGGATCTGCCGTTTCCAGCTCTTGCCCTGGGAGCTCATCATGATCAAGGAGACATCCTGCTTCTTGCCCAGAGATAGAATCTCATCAGAGGAAGAACCTTGCAACACATGGACGGTGATTTTTCTGCCAGGGGCAGCCAGCTCCTCTCTTAATCTGTTCAGACTTTCTGCAGCTTGTTTGAAGTCATTCTCTTTATCGATAACATTGACCAGAAGTACCTCCTTGACACCCGACATCTCCTTAATCCTGGCCGCGGCTTCCTCTCCAGCCACAGAGAAATCGGTTGTGAGCATCACTTTAGAGAATATATCTCGGCAGAGATTATCCTTAGAGTCTCTATTCTTTCCGAGCAGGATCTTGTGGCGGATGATTAGCAGGTCCGCCTCGCTCTGCCTCAGGACTTCCGTGGAAACAGAACCCAGGAGCATGCCTTCAATCAGGCCCTTTCCCTGCGCACCCATACAGACGAGAGATACATTCTCCTCTGCTGTCAACCTGGATATGACCTGCCCTATGCTCCCGCCATCCACAAAATCCACTCCCGATCCAGGCTTTGGCCTTTGCAGATTTACCCCATCTGCGCCGCTCATCGGCTCGATTATGACCTTAAGAACGGGCTTGACCCGAAGTTCTTTTCTCTCTTCATGGGTGAGCTGATCAGCCTGCTCTTCCAGCCTGGTTCTGGCCTCATCGATTAAAGAATCCCAACTCCATCCTTTGCCCTCCAACTCCTTGGGGTTGCTAGCATCCAGGACATGGATAAGCACAATCTCTTCTATGCCCGGTACGGCCGCCAGGCAATCTTGTACCCTATGGGCATAACTGGAGAAGTCCGTGGGCACGAGAATTTTATTGTACATGATAATTCCCTCTTTACTTAGAATTACTGCAAAATATATCAATTTGATGATGTTTCATAATTCCCCAAGCTAGAGCACGATATAATGATAAAGATCCAGTGAAATGAGATTATTCGAGTGATACAAGTACTTTACCCCTCTCCAAGCATTCTTTTACCCGACATTCCGGATTAACACA
>DAWB01000129.1:0-3067 GCA_002505805.1 Methanosaeta sp. UBA80
GCAGGGATGAGCACTGGAATTCTCATGGGCTCGGGCTCAATTGAGGTGGATGGAGATTCTGGAGCCAATACGGGTGTGCTGATGCAAGGAGGCCGAATTGTGATCCGAGGCGGCACGGGAGACTTCACCGGTGCAGAGATGAGGGCCGGGGAGATAATAATCGAGGGCGATGCGGGAAGCTTTGCCTGCGCCCGGATGAAGGTGGGAGCAGTCTATGCCCGGCAGGGAAAGTGCCTGCCCCCGGCCAGGATGTGCAGTCCGGATGGCGGAGAGCAGGCCATGCTCAGCCGGAGCCTGAAAATTCCATTACTTCATGCCATGATGTATAAAAAATTCAGCCTATAGCGGGCTAATCCCCTAGCGGGCAAAGATGCACTGATTCAAAACACAGAGAAGAACAAGGGCACTTGCCCTTTGTTCTGCTTTTTTCCGGGGCAGCCATTCTTCAAGGTGCCGCATCACCATCAGCTCCTATGACAATGGAGAAAATCCATTCGCTGAGCTTGGAGCAGTGCTCAGGAATGCACTCATCTATGCAGCCTGCGCAGGGCTCAAAGATATCAAGAACAAGTAATGGATCAAAACGCCTGCTTTGTTGGGCCTTGCTGGCGCAATATAGCCGATAGGTTCTGATGCCGTCCACAGACTCTATCTCTCTGGTGATGAGATTGTCTTTAAGGAGCTTGGCCACGATGCGGGAGCATTTCCTGGAATCTATCTTCAAGGCCTTCCAGAGATCGCTTTGCAGAGCTCCTTCTGGATGCAATTTTATATACTCCAGCGCCTCCTCTGCCGACATGGATAGCCTCTCCTGGATAAGTTACTCAACCGGGCTGATGAGGATGATGTTATTTCCGCGCAGGATCACCGATCCCAACGATCGGGTCTTCTCTCCACCCACAAGCTCCACCGTCTCCAGAAGATGAAGGTTAAGATATTCGTCCACGCTGCTCAGCATTCCCTCCAGGACATAACGAGGCGAGCCCTTCATCTCTACCTGGATCTTGCTGCCTACCATGCTCTGCACCTTTTTGGTTGGAAACATAAATCATACTCCTTGGTTTGCCTCGAGCAATAATCTCGCAAATAAAATTTAAATAGGATTTCAGGCGGACACCACGCCTTTCACGCCTTGAACATTTTTCTTTAGCTCTTTTTCGATGAAGTTCTTGAGAGTCATCTGGGAGAAAGGACAGCCTGCACAGTGGCCCTGCAGCCTGACCTTGACTATTCCATCTACGATATCCACAAGTTGAACGTCTCCACCATCTACGCGAAGGCCTTCTCTGATCTTCTCCAGAGCGCTCTCAACCTCGGCTTTCATGCTCTCCATGAGTTCTTCAGTCCCCTTTAACCTTTATTGAAGTAACTTTGTGCCCGATGATCGTAAACCTTATCCCTTTTAAAGCTTCCTCGAGCCCTGCTATGAGCTTCTGGCATTTATCTGAGCCCACCACGGTGTTGACCATAACTCCAGGTTCGGAGTGATCCCGGATGGCTTTCAGGGCTAAATCTGGCTTTTCGCTCAGACGGAAAGCCTTCCAGCTACTGGGAGCCATTCCTTGATACTCTACCAGATAAAAGCCGGTTATGCCCAGCTCAGTCAATGTGTTTATGACCCGCACCAAGTGCTCGTGGTCCACAAAAATCTTGACCATTGTCTTCATTGAGATCCTCAATGTATATCGGACAGCGAACCTTAAATAACTTCGCTGTTGCCCGGATATTATCCAGATATTTTTTTATCCTATACCGGCCATGCTGCTCATATTATGGTCGCGAGAGATATCCGAGATGTGATGAAGGAGATGGGGATAGGCGAAGAAGAGATAGTCTCTGCTGCCATGCAGCTGTACTTTCCCCATCCCGGGGTGGAGACGCGCGAGAAGGCAGAGGCGGTCTTTCGCCGGGAGATGGATCTCGCCTTCTCCGATCCCAATTTAGCCCTTCTGGTCTATGCCGGGGTGTTGCTGGAGGAGGAGGGCAAGAGCGGTAAGCTTCCCGGCCTCTCTTCATCCGATTATGAGAACGATCTGACCTTTCTCATTGCAGACGAGGTATTGGGCCTGGCCATAGCCAAATATGTGGGTGGCTACAAAGGGCTCTTCGATTATGTGCGCTACGATAAAGCCAAGCCAGGCATACTCTCCAGGCTGGGCCCATTCATGGACGATGTGGTGGCCGGCCTGATAGGGGGATTATCTGCAAACATGTATACCAGGGCGGCGGCCCCGCCGAGCGGAGATAAGAATTGAAGGATCTGCTTTTTGCCTTGAGGTCGGGGCTGGGCTGGCTGTCCACCATACCGGTGGGAATATCCATGGAAGGAATAGAGGCCTTGATGAGGCAGGTGTATGTCTTTCCCCTTATAGGCGCGGTATTGGGACTGCTTTTGGGCGGTGCGGCTTATATCGCCGGGCTGGGACTGTCATCCAATCTGGTGGCCGTGCTGATGATTGCCGCCATCTATAAGCTGTGCGGCATAAATCACATCGACGGCCTGGCCGACTTCGGGGATGGGGTGATAGCACACGGTCCTATAGAGAAGAAGATCGCAGCCATGAAGGATGTCTCCCTGGGCACGGGGGGAGCCGTCTTTGTGGTTATAATCATCCTGGCCTCTTACGCCATCATATCCGGCCTTCCTGCGGCTATGCTGCCTATGGCTCTTCTGGCAGCGGAGGTCTCGGCCAAGCAGGCCATGATCTGCTTTGCCGCTTTCTCTTTATCCTTGCAGAAGGGTTTCGGCCAGATCATGATCGAGCGGACAGGCACAGTCCATTTTCTGGTCGGCCTGGCCATATCCGCCATCATCTGCATTCTGGCCCTGGGGCCTCTGGGGCTGGCCGTCCTTCTGGCTGCCCAGGGGGCTGCTCTCTATCTGGTCTTTATCTCGAAGCGCAACTTTGGCGGGGCCACGGGGGATGGCATCGGAGCTACCAATGAGCTGGCCAGAGTTGCGGCTCTGGGGGCGGCTCTGGCTTTAGGAGGTTTTCTGCCTTGGACGCTCTGGTGATGGCCGGGGGGCGGGGCTCCCGGCTGAAGATGGGAGAGAAGCCCCTGGTCA
>DAWB01000129.1:3113-9053 GCA_002505805.1 Methanosaeta sp. UBA80
TCAAGTCGGGGGTAAAGGAGCCTATCATGGTGATCATGGCCGACCTGCCCCTGGTCACCCCGGAGATCATTGACCAAATCATTGAGGTTTATGAGAAAAGGCGGGAGCCGGCCCTCTCCACCCATACGCCTTTGAGCCTGCACAGCCGCCTGGGAAGAAGGCCTGACTCCCTCTTTAACTATCGGGGCCAGCTCATTGTCCCGGCAGGCATAAATGTGCTCAGTGGAGCAGAGATAGACAAGGAGCAGGAGGACTTTCACCTCATACTGGAGAGGATGGAGCTGGCGGTTAACGTCAATGTGCCTGAGGACCTTATGCTCTGCGAGAAGATCATGCAAGGTGATATCCTTTGAATAACTCCATAGAGATTAACGGTGAGAAGTTCTCCAGCGAGGACCTTCTGCTGCTTGTCGGCGAGGAAGAGATAAAGGAGCCGGAGAAGGTCAAGAGCTACATCCTGCTGGTGGCGAGAGCCCTGGGCAAGCCCCTGAGGCTTCCCTGGCTACTCAAAGACATATTCAACCTCTGTATCCAGGAGGAGGATCAGAGGGAGATGAGGCTGTGCCTGATCCGGGTGCAGGTGCAGGCGGAGCTGATGATGAACCAGGATATTCAGAGGTATCAGCAGAGGCGCTATGTAGCCCAGGTGATTGAGATACTGCTCTTCAATGAGCTATTGCTGGCCCCGCGCGAGCCGGTGGAGGAGGGGGAGATAGAGTAGGGATGGATGGAAGGATTTGAGGAGGCTCGCCGCCATCTAATTTGGTGATATAACGATTGGTAAATAAATAAAACGAATAAAGCCATCCTCGGCGAATTTCCAGGAAATCTGCTCTCAACTGACGGGCCGGATCTAGTCCATCTCCTGCAGCATCGGTCTGATCTCGTAGACATCCAGTTGTCCTTGTATGGTAAACCTTTCATACCCCTTCTGGCGGCTGGCCAATAGGGAGTTGCCCACATCTTTAGGCAGATAGAACTCCTCATTGTCCAGCTTGACCCGGAAGAACTTCTTGCTCCTCCCGAGCTCCATATCCCTGTATCTGCCGGAGACCTTCTCCCCCACCTTCAGTATCCTGGGTTCCATGACAATTTTCACCTCATTATTGATTATAATTGTGTGCTGCATCTACTTCTAACTTCCGCTTGAATTTTGTATGAGGCTTCAGCACCTCCGGGAAGAGATGTCCTCCTCCAGGGCCCGGGCGCTCAGGGCGCAATAGCCGTCCTTTCCATCCTCGCCGTCCATCTGCATTTCAATCTGCATGGGATCCAAAAAGTCGCTCTGATTGGTACTCTGCAATGCCGAACAGGGGCAACTGATATTGTTGGCCTGGCAGGCGATGCTGCCTATTCCGGGCCCCGGCCAGGAGCCGAGGGGATTGGCCTCCAGCACAGAGATATTCCGAGCGGCCACCGATCCGCCGCTGTAGCTTCCCACGGCTGCAGCCCGGTTGATGATATCGCTCTGGCAGCTCTCCACATCCAGATTTATGCCTATCTTCAAGCAGTCCCCAATGGCCAGGTGCAGTATGGTCCAGTTGGAGCTGTTGCCGTCCATCCGGTTGGGACGCAATGTGGAATTGATGAAACTGGCCCCCGGCGGGAAGATGTCATGCAGGAATATGGGGGCCAGGGCAGCGTTTCCATCATTGCAGATGGTGATGGTATATACGGCCACATCCTCGACCTTCCTGCCGTCTTTGCGCAGAGTAAGATGGGGATGGTCATATCTGGCTGCTCCGGAGAGGATGATCTTGCGCTTGACGATGTAGTCGCCCATGAGCATCTCCTCTGCCTCCAGCTCAAGGCTACGGTTGGCGCTGGACCTTCCGAGATACCCGGCCTGCATCCTGGATCCGCCGGAGAAGGACGACTCACTCTCCCGCTCTCTGGGGCTGGATGATACCGCCTTCATCTTCAGCCGGCTGGCATGGGAGTGCTCCTCGGAGATGAGGCTGCTCTCGGTGCGGGAGATCATGCCCTCAAACCATTTTTGAGATATATTCAGGTCGGTATATTCGCTTACGGGAAGGCTCAAATCCTTAAATGATGCCTCCANNATCCTGAAAGGATGCCTCCAGCTCCTTTGCCGATGAGCCGGAGACGCTGTCCATCCTCCCATCAGATCTGTATTCGCCGCTTCCCCACTCGTAGCTCCTCTGCGGGCCAATTGCTGCATCCCTGGCCACATAGCCCATTCCGGATGAGCTGCGCTCCATCATCACTCCCTGTCCCAGGTCACTGATGCTCTCCTGGATATGAAATGATCCGGCATAGTCCTCTTGGGAAATTGAGGCTGAGGCATTGCCTCTTCCCCTTCTGCTCGGCGGAAGCTTGAGCATCCCCAGGTGAGCCAGTCCATCAAAGCGGGAATCTACCTGCATCAATGACTGGTTTTCATCCAAGCTAAACCGGCTCTCCATTCCCAGTCGGGAAGAATATCGATGTGATTCCCTGAATGTGGTGTTAGTGATTCCGTTCCTGGCCCTCACATCCTCATGCCAGGGAGAGGAGATCCTCCCGTCCATCTCGAGCCGAGAGCTGTTCTGCGGATGGCTTTCTGCCTTTATGCTTCTCTCCAGATGGATGGACTTGTTGGCGGTAAGAAAGTCCAGCTTTTCCCGGCACTGGTATTNNACACTGGCCGAGGCGGAAAGCTGCATCTGATCCGAGGTAACATGAACCCGGTTAACCAGCGCTGCCGCCGGACGGGAGGTGCTGTAGTCGCGAAAAGAGCGCATAAAGCCATGGCCAGAGACCGTCTGGCTGCTATGATATTCGACATCTATTCTGGGCACCCGGACCTTGAGGCCCATCTCCAGGCACTCACCGGGAGCGAGATAGGAGAAATGCCAGGCGCCATCCTCGGCCATCTCCGGCCAGACGGAGAGCAGCTCGACCGGCGTATCGAATACATCCCTTACGGTGATGTTGGTGGCCGGCTGGCCTCCCCGGTTGCAGACGGTGATGACATAGTCCACCTCCTCGCCGCGCCTGACTGCCTTTTGCAGGGGCTTCTTAGTCACCTCCAGGCGGGTCTCATTGAGCACCGGGGTATGGATGCAGAAAAGAGGGCTTGTCTTCAGCTCATCGCTGCGGATGGCAAAGCAGTTCTTCAGCAGGGCCCCGTCGGGCAGAGATTCATTGACCAGTACCTGAAGGGTGATGCTCTGAGTATTGCCAGGTTGGAGATTTTGAACTGTCCAAAAGAGAGTCTGACTGCTATTCCCGGCAGGAGAAGGATCAGCGGAGATGAATGTGACGCCTCTGTCCAGCTCATCGGTGATATTCACATTATTGGCTTGGCAGCCACCCAGATTTTCATAGGTCAGGGTGTAGGTCAGGATCTCTCCCACCTGAGCAGGGCTGAGATCGGCGGTCTTGTTGATGGACAGCTCCATAACATCCACTGTGGCCTGGGCAGCCCGATAGTAATCGTTTTTGCCGGCATCTCCCTCTCCGATGCGCTCATCAGGGCAGACTCCCGGTTGGCTGGTCCAGGTGAGGTGTGCCGGTACGACTAAACGATCGCCTGGCTGGCCCTGACACATGGCATTGAAACTGATGACTGCACTCTCTCCCTCCGTCCAGTCCAAAGAGTCGATCTCCCAGACGAGGTCCTGTTCATCAAATGATGCTGCCGGGCCGGCCAGAACCTCTGCCGATCCCGGCTCATAAGCGAGGCAGGCGGGAAGCAGTGCCTGCATCGCCAGCTCGTAGGCACAGGCTTCGCTATAGCCGGTGTGAGAGATATTGAGCAAGAAATGGATGCGACTCCCCGGGGCGGCAAAGGAGTAAGCCGGCCAGATCTCCAGATGCAGGTCCGGTTCGACTACGGCTATCTGCCCGCCCCCATCAGAATCATTTTTCTTCCATCCGCCTTCCAGCCAGGTCATAATAGCATTTGTTCCTGCCAGAGGGGATTCATTCTGGTTGCTGGCAATATTTGGCAGAAGGCAGTTATATCTGAGTTCGATCTGCTGGGCGGACCCTATATCACCGAAAAACCAGCCGATCTGCTGGCTGCCGTCCTGATTGTTATTCAGAATCTCCTGCAGGGGATCTCGACCCTGCCAGGAGAGGCTGCTCTGATTGTAGATCAGGCCGCCAGGAATGGTATCGTTGATCCACAGACCGCTGGCTCCCCGGGGCAGATCGGCAAATATGGTAAAGGGCACCAATTCCCCTATAGTGAAGCTGCGGGGCTGGTCCGGCTCCTTGGCGATGGCAGTTCTGGGGCTGAGCTGGGAGGTCTGTCTGATCTCCTGACAGGGATCTGGCCCCCAGGTTAAAGAGAAGTCGCAGCAATAGCTGGTTTTGGTGGCCACTGCTTTGGCCGTGAGCTTGATCTCCTCAGTTTTACCAGCAGCGAGAGGAGAGACAGTTCTGCTGGAGAGCATGGAATTCGTGCCTGAGAACTGCAGTCCGGACGAGAGGGTGGCGTTGAGGACAACATCATAAGCCGTTCCATTTCCGTTGTTTTCCAGAATAACCGTCCAGGTTACAGAATCGCCCCTGGCAATATCGAAGCGGTCCGGCTGAGCGGATAGGCTGAGATTCGCCCTACCGATTCTTATATCATGTGGCGGCGAGGTCAATTTTCCTGATGCTGAAGCCATTTCTGCGTAGAGCCGGGCATGGTCCGGTGCGCTGCATCCTGCACTTAAATTGAACTGAAGTCCAAGGGATTCTCCGGCATAGATTTCGCAGGGCTGCCCACCATTGGAGAGGCCGGGCGTGGCCTTCTGAAATTTCCAGTCCGAGTCAATATCGAGATCCTTACCGCTGGGCAGGCGAGCCCAGCAGAGGTCATTGTTCTTGTCGTCCTTTGCCTCCAGGGTGCGATCTACTTCCCGCCTAGCGGAGTCCAAAAGGGAGAGGCTGGATGGATATGAATTCACCAGGCTGCCGTTGGTCCAGTTGATGGTTTGATGTGCACCAGGCGCGATGGTGGTATCAGCGGGAATCAATACCGTCTTATTGTAGTAACTGTCCACCAGAATCCAGTTGCCTATGTCTACACTCAGGGCGGTGGGATTGTAAATCTCAATCCACTCCATTTTGGTGTCTGAGCCGGCAGGATTGGCCTCCCATTCATTTATGACTACATGCCGGAAAGATCTCAATGCATAAGCCAGATCCCAGCGCAGCCATCCTTCCACGAGGGCGGGGTCTATTGGCCGCTCTTTGCCTGCCATCTCCATCCTGGTCTTTCCTGCATAATGAAGGCCATCAGGAAGCAAGAGGCCGGCAGATAGGCCGCCGGCATCATCAGGAGATGTGAACTGGATTTCAAAGGCCTCCTGGCCGGATACATCCATAAGCTGAGGAGCAGTGAGGTTCAATGAGCTGGATGCTGCCGGGGGGCTGAGAGACAAGGCCATCATGAGACAGAAAAGGGGCAATGCCGGCAATTTAGAGGTTGATATATCTGCCGGGATCGGAGATACATTAAAAACCGATTTATTGTTAGTTTTCAACAGTTTAAAAATATATTTTTTTGATGTCCGGTTACATATAATTGAATCGCAAAACCTCAACATAATTTCAGCCCCAATATGTTCGTATCAAATTTTTGCTGCAATTCCAAAGCACAATATGTTATTTAATTTTTTCTATCAGTTAGATCAGATATTAGATTTATCTTTTAATTTTATATAAAACAGAATGTGATGGCATTGCCTGCAGCATCAAGCATCGCCAGCTGGAAGAGACTGCATGCCGTTGCAGAAAATTCAAACTTTGCTCCAGCATCTTTGCTTGGCTCTCCTTACCGGGCCGCCCTCGCGAAGTGCCGCTTATATGAAGCTTGTGAGCCATTTATAAGCAATTTAAATAGCCATTTATAAGCCTCAATCAACGCTTAAATACCCATACTTTATATACCCTAAGTTTGTAAGAGTTAATCCGGAGATACTTGAGTATGGAGTCCACAAT
>DAWB01000129.1:9067-9295 GCA_002505805.1 Methanosaeta sp. UBA80
GCTGGCGGAGGAGTTTGACCTGCACAAGATCGAGGCCGAGCTTGAGGGGGCGGAGTACAACAAGGAAAAGTTCCCCGGACTGGTCTACAGGGTCAAAGCCCCCAGGGCCGCTTTTCTTATCTTCACCTCGGGAAAAGTGGTATGCACGGGAGCCAAGAATGTGGAGGACGTCCGCACGGTCATAACCAATATGGCCAAGACGCTCAAGTCCATCGGATTTGAGAAGAT
>DAWB01000129.1:9453-11297 GCA_002505805.1 Methanosaeta sp. UBA80
GGATGCAGCTGGAGAATATGGGACTTCTGTAAGCACTTTTGGCATGAAAAAATAAAGGAATCAGGAAGGAGCAATCATTTCCCTCCTTCTCCATTGGCCACCCTGCCGGAAGCCTGCCAGGTGCTGCAAGAGCCTCCATTCTTTCCGCTCCATTTATCCAGGGTGGCTTTGAGCATATCTATCTTGACTGGCTTGCTTACATAGTCGTCCATTCCCGAGTCCAGGCACATCTCCTGGTCCCCTTCTAAAGCCAGAGCAGTCATGGCCACGATCACCGGCNNCTCCGGCATCTGCACATCCATCAATATCAGATCGTAATGCTGACGCTCCAGCGCCTGCAGGACCTCCAGGCCGTTTGCGGCCAGGTCCGCTCTGTATCCCAGCTTCTTAAGCATCATCCCGGTCACCTTCTGGTTGACCAGATTGTCCTCGGCCAGAAGGATCCGGAGATCTCTGACTGTCTCCGGTCTGGTCTTGCATTCAGAGACGGCGGACTTTACCACGGGCAGAGATAATGTCGGCTGCACCAGGACGGTGAAATGAAATATGGATCCGCTTCCGACAAGGCTCTCGGCCCACATCCTTCCACCCATCAGCTCGGTGAGCCTCTTGCTTATGACCAGTCCCAGGCCGGTTCCGCCATAACGGCGGGCCATGGATGCATCGGCCTGACTGAAGGGATGAAAGAGGCGATGCATCTTGTCCTCGGGGATGCCGATGCCTGTATCTTTCACGGCAAAATGGATCTCATAGTCTCCGTCCTCCTGGAAGCAGCCGGAGACAGATACGGTTATTGCTCCCTTCTCCGTGAATTTTACGGCGTTATTGAGCAGGTTTATCAGTATCTGATTTATCCTGGCCGGATCTCCCAGCACCGTTGCGGGGACGCCCGGGCCAATATCATAGCTCAGGGCCAGTTTCTTTCGGCCGGCATCCACAGCCACCATATCCATGGAGGCCTCCAGGCAGTCGGGCAGGAAGAAGGGCTGCTTCTCCAGCTCTATCCTATCTGCCTCGATCTTGGTGAAGTCCAGGATGTTGTTGATGGTTGAGAGAAGGGTATCTCCGCTGCTCCTGATGATCTCAACATACTCCCTCTGATCTTGATTCAGCTTTTCANNATGGCTCATATTGGCCAGGAACTCGGTCTTTGCCCGGGCGGCAGATTCGGCCTTCTCCTTGGCCTCCTGCAGGTCCTCTTCCGCCCGCTTTCTCTCCGCCACCTCGGATATGCTCTTGGCCAGAAGATGATTGCTCTCATCAAAGATCATCTTCTGGCGGATGAACATCAGGGCGATAAGAAGGCCGAAGGCGGCTGCAACCAAGGAATAGTTGATCTGACGCAGAAACTCCTGTTTCCAGACGAAGAGCAGGAATACTGCCCCAATGCCTAAAAAGGGCAGATTATAGGTCCAGCCGGACCTGCTGCTCTGGACGACAGTCGCAGCCTCAGAGCGGTCCGGAGGAGGAGTATTCGCATAGCGTATGGCTGCCAGGCCCATGAGCAGGCTACTGCTGGACCAGCCTATATCCAGCAGGCTGCCGGAGATAAAAGTTTCATCCTGGATCTGGATCAAGAATACCAAGTCGGTGAATATCATCACTGCTATGCTCATGGCCAAAAGCAGGATGGGGCCCTGCTCTGTATAGTCCAGCTTTCGAAAGAGGAGCCATATCAGGGCGAAGAAGAGCAGCAGGTCCATGAGAAGGTAGGAGAGGGATACCAAGAGGCCCAGATCGAATATCATGGTGCTGAGAACCATGGGGGCTATGAGCAGGACCCAGAACACCAGGGTGATGGAGATGGCCACTATGGACACATCAAGAAGGAACTTGAGCTTCTC
>DAWB01000129.1:11306-17853 GCA_002505805.1 Methanosaeta sp. UBA80
GTGAGGAAGGGATTGTCCTGAAGCACCACCTCGATGGCCGCCCACAGGATCTCGCCTATTGTATTAAGCAAGAGTGCCGCGGCAAAGACTATCCAGGCCTTTTTGGATCTGCTCTCGGAGCGATGAGCCGCATAGAGCATGGCTGCGGCAGCAAGGGCGCTGCTTAGTATCAAGAATCCATCTTTTAGGGGGAGGAGGCGGCCATTGCCCTCGCCGAAAACCAGCAGGAGAAGGTGGAGAGCTGCGATTGTCCCGGCCAGAAGAGCTGCGGATCGAAAACTCAGGCGGATTTCGCTTTTGGGCGAATCGGTCATGAAGATGTATCTCTCTCCTGATCCATTATCATGGATGGACTTGACGAAAAAGCTTTTGGTAGTCTGGGGTGGCCAGATAAGGCACCGAGAAGTCGAGCTTCACCAGGGCGACGAGGCTCTTTGCCACAGGCAGACCCAGCTCCCGGCCCAGGTAAGCGGCCTTCTCCGGGCTTCTGTTCCACAAGATCAGATCAACTCCCTGGGAGGATAGCCGCCCGGCCATGGCCCAGCCATGGCCCGGCCCAGGTGGCCGAGACGGATGAATCCAGCTTTCATGAATGATTATTAAGGAGCTGGGCTACTTAATGGCTGTGGGCAATATGGGCCCTTATCCTCCCATCCATTCTAGCCTACGGTCACCCCATTGCTCTGGCCCAGCAGCTGGTAGGCTCCCTGGCCCTCGCTGGTGATATCGGAGTAGAACATCCGGAAGTCGTAATTTCCCGGCTCATAGGGTAGCTGCCAGGTCATCCTGCCGCAGTTCTTGCTGCCAAGGGCCCTCTTCTCCAGAGCGAACTTGTCCGGCCTGCTGACCCCATACATGCCGATGATGCCCGTGCCTGATGCAGGCGCTCCCCAGTAGGTCACAGTGACTGTGCCTCCCGGCGCCACATGAGAGGGCGAGGCTATGACCTTGCGGCCGCTGTACTCCTTTACCTCTATGCTGTTGCTCTCAGCCAGCTCGGTGTAGCTGTCATTCTGGAACATCCTCAGGATATAGCTGCCCGGATCAGGCAGATAAAGGTCCACTGTGCCGTTCTCATTTCCTTCCAGATACTGGCGGTTTATGAAGCTGATGTCTGTGGAATTGGATTCGTACATGGCTATCCAATCGTTCTCAAATCCGGGGGCTCCGGTGTAGTCGACTGTGATCTGCTCGCATGTGCTCAGCGAGGCCGGAGTGGCGGTTATGGTTGGAATGCTGACATTGAAGGGCAGGGAGGCCACCGGATCATCGGCCATATTGTACATGCGGATCTCATAAGGCCCTTCCTGCTCCGGAGCCTTGAGATTCAGCTTGCCGGAGGGACCGGCGAGATTCTGGTGTGATAGAGCATCTCTCTGGCCGAACCCAGCGTCGGGCAGATTCGCCCTCGCAATCCCCGCCCAGCCCGAGAAGTTGCCGGGAGTCAGATAGGCGACGGCCATATCGCTGCCGGGCAGATAGCTCCTCTGCTCCATTTTCATCTCAAAGCCTTCCAATCCCCTGGACCTGTAGCTGAGTATGGCATCATCAGAAGCTAGGGGCCATTTGTCCTCATTGCTTCCTCCCGGGATGCTGTAGCTGGAGTCGCAGATGCCGTCTCTATTCCTGTCCTTGCAGCCCTCCTCCCGGGAATCGTAGCTGCTGTAATGGTTGCCTGAAGTGCCGTTGTCCCATTGATTGCGGCCATCATCAAATGAATCCTGGCGGTTGTCTTGCAGCACATTGTCATAGAGAATGTTGGTGCCCGGCAGAGATGGGCTCTTGCTCGCCTCACTGATGTTGTAGACCGCCACCTCTTCGCTGGAGCCGGACTGGATGGATACCCCTTTGCTGCCCTTTATGATGCTCTCGCTGAAGTTATAGTTGGAGATGCTTATGCCTACGTCATTTTCGATCAGATTGTTGGCATGGATGGTATTGCCCCGGGAGGTTTCTATGGCTATGCCGTTGCCATTGCCGCGGGCATAGTTGCCCCAGACCTGATTGTTGTCGGAATAAGTCAGCAATATGCCCCCTTTCTGGTTTTCATTCGCAGAATTCAAGAAGACGGTGTTCTTTTCNNGAGCATGATGCCATAATTATTGTTCTTGACCGCAAGATTGTCTTTGAGGATATTGCCATTGGAGAGGACCCTTATCCCCGCATCTTCCGAGCCGCTTCCCGATCCTGTGGCCGTGAATCCCAGCAGAGTTGAGCCGCTGGCGGAGATGGTTATAGCGCTTCCCTTTCCAGAGGCGTCGATGATCGGCCTNNCCGTTTTGAACCTCTATGATCTGGCCCGGCTCTGCGGCCTCAATCGCCGACTGGATGCTTCCTCCCGGCTGCACAGATATGGTGGCGCTGGCGAGGCTGGAGAGCATCACCATCATAGCTATAAGAATCAGTCCTCTGCATATTGCCGGGCGGGAGCTGTGGTGCATGACAGAGGGACTGATCTCGGAGCATAAAAGGATGATCGTTACGGAAAGCGGATTGTTCCAGGGATATTCGCAATAGAGAGGCTCTTTGCCGGTGGGGCGGGGATCTTTCATCCCGCTCTTCCAGGCATGAGGCCGGCCATATGGCAGACAATTTTTATCATAAGGACGAAGTATTTAGGCGGGGACTATGGATCATGCCGGCAAAGATGCCATTAGAGAGAGTGGTTTTTGAGCCAATTGGCTTTGTGTCCAATAGCTTCAATGAACCGGGAGATCCCAAGGCACTGCGGAACTCCCAGTCGCTTTTGATTCTGGATGAAAAGTATACTGGCGCCNNGGACGGCCTGGAGAGGTACAGGTATCTGCTGGTCATATTCCAATTTCACCGGGCCGCAGGATATCGGGAGCGTGTCCATCCTATGGGAGACAGATCCATTCCCGTGCGGGGGGTACTGGCCACCAGGAGCCCCTGCCGCCCCAATCCCATTGGAGTCACTGTTGCAGAGATCGTATCGGTGGAGGGCAATACCATCAGGGTGACCGGCCTGGATGCCCTGAATGGCACACCCATACTGGACATCAAGCCCTACGAGGAGCACTTCGATTCAGAGGTGGGGATAAAGAGGGAGCGTGATCCTAATTATAAGCCGGAGGATAGGCGGTAGGGCATAGGAGACTTGCGGATCTACAGGCAGAGCTCTAGCTGATTTTTTCCTCTCTATTTGCCAGAAGAGATCGAGAAGACTAAAGAGTCTGGCTATTTTAATTGATGATGTCTTTCGCCGAGAGGCTATTTTAATTTTTTTGCCAACGCCTCAATTGCGGCGGATCTCATTAAGATCGAATCGACTCCTACCTCTTGTGCATGATAATGCATGCCTGAATCGTCAGTAAACAACAAGGCATCCTTTTCTCGGGTCAAAGCAATGAAATAGGAATCGAATCCAGAGCACCCCGTATCTAGTGCCACATTCCAGGCAATATTGAAGATGAGCTTTTCATCAGCTATGTTGTATGATTTTACGATGCCCTCAGATGCTCTGGCTGCCAGAGTTCTGCTGGCAAGCCGCTTGATAACCGCTGCAGTCTCCACTATGCAAATTCTGGGGACATAGACTTCTACGTCGTTCATCTCAATGAGCTTGATAAGATATTTGCATTTTTCATGGGTTTCAAGCTCTCTGGAATAGGCGTCCTTGGAAAGAGAACGAAGCGGCTTGAATATACCCTTTATCAATACTGATGAGTCCAGAACAGCCTTAATCATAGTATCTTCTTTTGCGCATATCTTTGAGGACGGCGTCTATGTCTTCCCCGGCTTCAGGCTCGCCCAGCTCTTCGAGAAGATCGCTGAAGCTCTCGTGAATGGTAATGCTGACAAGAGCTTTGTTGGGGAGGTCCAGATTCCCCAGAGGCTTGAGTACATTATTCTCATAGATGGCCTTTATTTTCATCTCTGGCACCTATTTGATGGTCGTCCATAAATATAGAGATGTAATCAATATTAAAGCTGCCGATGAAATCATTTGCATTTCACCAGATCCGAGGATCCTGTCTCGCCTTGATAGCTGCTTCTTGCTGGGACGCCGGAATAGTGCTTTTGTAAACATAGGTCTGACATAAATTCTGAGTTATCAGATACCTGGTGAGCCGCCACCGCTCGGATGCAGGACTCCTCCGTGCCGCGCAGGAAGTTACATCTTCAGGCCGTCTGCATCGATTCCGAAGAAGTCGCCCAGGCGCTCGCCTACCCACGCTGGGTGCCTAAGAGACAGCCGGAGGACTATATGGAATTGCATTGAGGAAGAGAGCTTTCCAGATGAGTCTTTGAATCTTCGCTAACCTTATTCCACCATCCATTAGCTTTCGTTTGATCCGTATAATTCTGACCGCGCAAATTTGATGAATTCGTTTTTCTGGCTGCCAATATGACCGCCTGATCCAATCGAGGGATCATCATAGAAGTATCCACTTCCTATCAGCCAAAATATTTTGTCTGTTGCATATGGAGAAGCATTGGCATTCTTGGCTACGCGTATTATTGTCTTGANNCATCAACTTTAGGTTGGCAGAGTTCAAGCCCGGTGAAGATATCCCTCAAGTGAACATCCGGCTTACAAAAGTTTGAGTATCCGAGTTTCATGAGGAAATCACAGCCCAATGCAAACCCAAATCCTTTGATTTCATGATCTAAAAGCATGGGCAGACTTGCCCTTGATCGATCATCACTATTGAAAAAGTTGACCCAGTTGAAGAAATCATTCGCCGAATCAAATTGCTCAATAAATTTTGCTGCCGAAATGATTGTCTGGCAATAGCGTGGCCAAATGCTTCGCGGAGTTTTGCGAATCTTTCCGACCGGATTAAGCGTCTCTTCGATTTGAACAAGAACAGCTTCCCATTCGTCCCCATACGTCCTTAGTACATAATCGGGATCAAAATCATCTAAAATCAGAGCTAGTCTGTCCAGCCCACCTATTGCGTTTCCGATAACTTTAGGCTTCATAGCCATTTCTTGGGCTGAATAAAGTAAGTATCGATATAGTCCCTTCTTTGATGAAAGCCTTGGTGCAGAATCCGGTTCATTTTGGTATTTCTCAATAATTTCTCGTGTTACACCTTTAATTTTGCTGGGAAGATAGCTCTTTGCCAATTCGTATGCTTTGCGGTCAATCTTTTGAGTTGCTGTCATTATTCTACCTCATGGGCTTCATGTGATGCATCTTACCTGGGTTGTTTAAATTTAGCAACTTCTGCAATTCATTATATCCTGGAAGGGTCTTCCACATATTTTTATATTTTTCTGCTTGTTTGAATGCGATTCCATTCTTAGCCCATTCTTTTAATTCTGTTTTCCCTTCCGTGAGCCTATTTTTATTTATTCGTGTAGCTTCTTCCTCACCTTTTATTATCTCATCATACATCTCTCTTGAAGACATAATGAAGTACCTTGGAACTTCGTCGTCCTCCAAATTCTGCGCAGCATAAACGAGAATATAATATTGTTCTAAATGAGGATATCCATTTATTGTATCCGGTTTCTTTACGGGTATCCAATTATGTGCCGACATGCCTTTTACATCAACTGAGAAACTCTCTTCACCTGGGCCTTGAACGAGTAGATCCACAAACTTGGCATTACCATGTGTGATGGTAACCAGATATCCTCTGCGAGTCAGTTCTCCCGCAGCAAAGAATGTGCTCATCCATTGAGTTCTATACTTTCGCGATTGTGAGGGCATTTGTCTTGATCATCTCACTAATTTATAAATCTCTTCTGACTGAGCTGTCGCCGGTAATTAGCATGTCAATAGTCTGAATCTTCTGCCAGGGATTCTGCCATCAGCTTTGTCAAGCCATTTATGATTTGATAGTCTGTTAGATCTTCGTCGGAATTGGAATCAAATCTCGTTTATCTCACCCCATCGCCGCCCCTCCCTTCGCCCCACCAACGTCGTCCACCCCACATGCTGCGATCTTCTCCGCCAGCTTGGCCAGCACATCTTTTCTCATGCCCCCCACGAACTTGATCGAGCCCACGACAAGGTGCCCGCCTCCGGAGACCCCGCCGTTGGGAATCTCCTCCATCAGCTCCTTGACCATCTGGGGGATGTTCATCCGCACGGCGCGGCTCCTCAGCACCGCAAAGTCCGGGCCGTAGCCGATGGTAACGACCGGCTTTCCCTCAAACTTCTTGCACAGCCGGTCGTGCACCTCGCCGGATGTTTTGCCCGGCGGGGGGAAGGTGAACTTGTGGGCGAAGTTCTCCACATCCAGCACATTCATGATTATGCCGTTGGGAAGCTTCGTGCTCTTGACATTGCCCATGCTCGCTCGGAGTTGCTCGTCTATGGCCGCATTGGCCTGCTCGCATAAGAGGTCCACAATCCTCCGGTGCCGGTCCAGCCGGCCCAGGCATAAAATGTCATTGATCAGGCCGCGGCCCTCGTTGAAGCGCAGCCAGAAGGCCTCATAATCCAGAGCCAGAGCCACCTTCTTCAGGTCCTCCCGCCCGTACTTGTCCTCCACCAGCTTGATGTATAAAGCCGCCTCGGGGGCCTCGCTCCTGTCCCCCACGGCGGATACGGCGGGAAAGTGCCTGATCT
>DAWB01000200.1 GCA_002505805.1 Methanosaeta sp. UBA80
AAGATGATGTGGCTGCTGGCCAATCATCCCGGATCATTCGCCCCCCTCATCCGTCAGCCTCTGGCCGGGGAGATCGCATTCTCCACACCGATCACGGTATAGATAAGGCCAAACCTTATAAGCAAGGTGCATAGTGCACCAATCTCAGGATTATCGGAGGAAACAGTTTTGACACGCAAGCCAGCAAGCATGTATAGAAGAAGAGAGCGGCCCTACACCCGCCGGAAGTACATGGGTGGAGTTCCGGGCAGCAAAGTGGTACATTACGATATGGGAAATCTGCAGGAGAACTTCCCCATAGAACTCACACTGGTGGTCAGAGAGCCCTGTCAGATCAGACACACCGCCCTGGAGGCGGCCAGAGTTGCTGCCAATCGTTATCTTCTCAAGGTGGCGGGCAGGACCAACTTCCATCTAAAGCTCAGAACTTATCCCCATCATGTCATCCGGGAGAACAAGCAGGCTACCGGTGCCGGCGCAGACCGCGTTTCCAGCGGCATGAGGATGGCCTTCGGAAAGGCGGTGGGAACGGCAGCCAGGGTCGAGGCAGGACAGAAGCTGTTCACCCTGGGAGTGCCACTGACCTATCTCAATGATGCCAAGGTGGCATTGACCAGGGCAGGACATAAATTGCCAACACCGATTCAGATAGTTGTGGAGTCGGGCCAGGAACTGATAAAGTAGCCAAGGTATCTTGATGGATGATTATTTAGCGGGCCTGGATCGGGCCATAAAGAAGATGCCGGCCACCCGGGAGTCCAAGGAGAGGTTCATCATACCTGCGGTAAGGGTCTTTTATGAGGGAAAGACCACCGTCCTGGAGAACTTTGGGGCTATTGCCGATACATTAAATCGTGAGCCAGAGCACCTCATGAAATATCTGCTCCAGGAGATGGGCACGGCAGGAAAGATCGAGGGACAGCGCGGCATCTTTCAGGGAAAATTTGGAGAGACGGCCATCGCCCGCCAGATAGAGTCCTATTTTGAGGAGTATGTGGTCTGCACCGAATGCCGGCTGCCTGATACTCACCTTATAAAAAGCGATCGGGTCTTGACCCTTAAATGCGATGCATGCGGCGCTCATCGACCGGTGCGAAAGAGAAAAGCCACCGCTACAGTGCAAAAAGATCTGGTGGAAGAGGGTGAAACTTATGAGCTGCGCATCGAGTCTGTGGGCAACAAGGGCGACGGCATAGCCAAGGTGGACAAGTATCTCATATTCGTGCCCAGCACAGTGAAAGGTGAGATAGTCAAGGCCAAGATCAAGAAGATCAGCGGAACACTGGCATTTGCCGAGGTCGTGGAGAGAAAGGGGAAGGTGTGAGAATTGGAAGAGTCGATCACTCTTACATTTACCGAGGACGATAAATATCTCCTGGAGTTCTCTCCCGCTGCTTTTTGGATGGATTATGCCAGGGGCTATCGCGGTCTTCCCTGGGAGGAGATCAGCGAGGAGAGAGCAGCCATTGTCGCCGAGAACTACTCCTATCTCCTGGACCTGCTGGTCCAGGCCAGGCTATACCGCCTGGCCCGGAAGGAATAGGGCTCGCACATCTAAAAATTATGGCTGCCGGGCCGTCCTTGCAGGGCTATGTCATAAAAGGCCTGCCGGTAATCAAGCCCGGAGACGATTTAGCCGCATTAATCCAATCTCTTTTTGACCTCCAGGACGGGGACATCATCTGCCTGGCCAGCACCATAGTGGCCAAGGCGGAAGGAAGGTTTAGAAATCTGGAAAGCTACCAACCATCGCCGAAGGCGGAAAGGATAGCCCGGCGGGTAAGCAAGGATCCGCGGTTCGTTCAGGCGGTTTTGGACCAGTCAGATGATGTTCTCCTGGAAGAGCCATTCTTGCTCACAAAGACCCATTTTGGCCATATAGGTGTTAATGCCGGTATAGATCAATCCAATGTGGGGGGCGGCCGCATTCTTCTCCTCCCCGAAAATCCCTCTCGGAGCGCTGAAAAGCTGCGCAGATCCCTGAAAAAGGATTGTGCGGTGATAATCACCGATACCTGCGGCCGGCCTTTTCGCTCCGGTGTCACCGGAGTGGCTATCGGCTGGGCAGGCATATCCGCTCTGCAGGACTGGCGAGGCAAAATTGATTTGCACGGCAGGCCTCTGGAGATCACATTGGAGGCAATTGTGGATGAGATCGCATCTGCAGCCAATCTGCTCATGGGAGAAGCAGGAGACGGGACTCCTGCCGTTGTTTTTCGTGGCTTGAGACTCCCCTCCGGGGGGATGGAGAGCGTCTTCATGCCTGAGGACAGGGATGTGATCAGACCACTCCTGAGAAAATAGAAAGGATGTGAGAGCCTTGCCTCTTCCCGAAAGCAGCGATATGCAAAGACCGGTGAGCATCGTGGTGCCTTTCCGGCTGGATGGGGCCAAGAGCCGGCTCTCACCAGCCCTGACCGTCGCTGAACGCAGAGAGATGGCCCTGGCCATGCTCAGAGATGTCCTGGCCTGCATAGGGGAGTTAGGTGAGCTGACCATCCTCACCCGTCCGGGATGGGATATGGGAGAAGATATATGGCGGGATCTGGCCGGNNCCTCCGATCTGGAATTAAACCATGCCCTCAATATGGTGATTGAAAGAGAAATCCTGCAGGGATGGAGGCGGGATCTGCTCATAGTCATGGCCGATCTGGCCCTTCTGGAAAAGGGCGACATCGAGGGCGTTATAAGCTGCCCGGGTGATGTGGTCCTCTGCCCGGGACGGGGGGGAGGAACAAATATTATTCTGATCAGAAGCCCCAGATTTCGTACCTGCTACCAGGGACTGAGCTATCCCAGACACATAGACCTCGCCAGGAAGATTGGCCTGCGCTTATCCGTATACGAGTCCTTCCGGGCCGGCTGCGATATAGACCGGCCAGAGGATCTGGCTGAGATCCTGCTACACGGCAAGGGAGAGGCCAGATCTCTGCTGGAGAAATGGGGATTCCAGCTCTCTGATGATAAATTGAATTGGCAGCGACGTGCATAAGCTGCAGCGGCATGGATAAGCTCGATTCCAGATAGTCCTGAAAATGATGATAGTCCGGCCATGATGTCGGGATTTATTGGAAAAATGAGAAGCATGCAACCCCTACATATTCAGGGGAAGCTTGACTTGCTTTTAAGGAGAAATACACTCAGGTACTTTAAAATAACATTTAAATTATTAAGTTATTGAAAAATAGCATCAAGTTTATGCTTGCCCTCTGGCAATTATTGTCAGCCTGAAGGGCTTTGATTTTATATTCATTACTAGTCAAATTATTCCATTCAGCAAAAGCTAAATAGCCAATCAGGCAGTAGACTATTTCGATGTTCTCCGGCGGGGATGAATACCAGATCATAGACGATCAGCTTGCTCAGATGGTAATAGAGTTGCCAGATTCTCCTCTGGGAGAGATCATAGGCTATGTGCTCTCCTCCCCTGGAAAGAGGGTCCGCCCTCTTATCCTCATGCTCTCGGCAGAGGCCTTCGGCGGGACAGCAGAGGAGGCTGCCAATGCCGCCTTAGCTGTAGAACTGGTGCATGCCGCCTCTTTAGTGCACGATGATATCCTGGATCAGGGAATAGAGAGAAGAGGCACCCAGAGTGCACTGGAGCGTTTCGGGCCGGAGGCTGCCCTTCTGGCCGGGGACTGGCTGATTTCCCGATCCATAGAGCTCATCTCTCATTACCGCCAGCCGGTCATAGCCGCCTTTTCCGCCGCCTGCATGGATATGGCGGAAGGGGAATTGATGGACCTCTCTGCGGCCAGTTCTGCCGACGATTACTATAATTGCATATCCAAAAAGACCGCCTCTCTCTTCTCCGCCTCGGCCAAGATAGGGGCAATGCTCTCAGGCGCCGATAATCAGGATGTATCCTGCCTGGAGAGCTATGGAAAGCACCTCGGATTGGGATATCAGGTCCTGGATGATCTGGAGGAGTTTTTGGGGCTGGATCAAGGAAAGTCCTCCCTGAAGACCTCGGTCACTCTTCCCAGGATCTATAATAGCCTCCACGAGAAAGATGCTGCGGCGCAGATGTGCATCAAGATCATTGAAGAGCATATCTGCTCGGCAAAAGATGCCCTCAGGCATTCCTCGGGAGAGGCTCTAATGCTCCGCCGCCTGGAGAGCATTGTGGATGAGATGACCCACTGGGGGCTCAAGAGATGCAGATCACCGAGAAGCCTCTGCTGAGAATCGAGGCCTTCCAGGAGAAAAGCGGCATCCGTCTGGAGGGACGGGGGCCCGCTGCTCCTCTGGCCAGGCCGGTTCTGGAGAGAATGAACCGAATTTTCGCCGATGAGAAGCCCATTTCCACCGGTCCGGACAGATTCATCTTCTCCACCTGGATTCCTCCTGCGCCGAGCCTGGCCTTCGAGAGAATGCTCTCCGCCCAGGTTGCAGCCCTCTCCCGCCGGCCGGTTCCGGATCAATTTTCCATAGGGGTGATGAAGGCCTGCCCCAACGATTGCATACACTGCAGTGCTCCATCACGCCAGGGCCAGATCCTGGAGAGCAGCCTGGTTAAAAGCGCCATCTCTCAGGCTCTGGATATGGGCTCCTATCTCATAACCTTCGACGGGGGAGAGCCCATGCTAAGAGGCGACCTTCCGGAGCTGGTATCCTCTGTGGACCATAGGGCAGTGGCCACCTCTTTTACCAGCGGCTACCACCTCTCCGCGGAGAAGGCCAGGGATTTGAAGAGAGCCGGGCTGTATGCGGTGAGAATCAGCATAGACAGCCCACGGGAGGATGAACACGACCGATTTCGTGGGCGAGCGGGGGCCTATCGCGATGCCCTGTCCGGAGTGGATAACGCCCTTCAGGCGGGGCTGCTGGTGGACCTTTTCATGGTCACCTCACCTCATAACATCGACCTTCTGGAGGAGGCCTTCTCCCTGGCCGCTGATCTGGGGGTCCACGAACTCTCTTTATATGAGATAGTGGCTGTAGGCCGCTGGGCCTCTCATGAGAGTGAGGTTCTATCCGACCAGGATGTATTACGGCTTGAGCGCTTCCATAAGGATAAGAACCACAAAGAGGGTCCCAGGGTCACCGCTCTGCCCTATCTGCTAGGCCCCCAGATGTTCGGATGCTTCGCCGGCAGGAGATGGATTCATGTGGATGGAAACGGGGAGGCTCTTCCCTGCGCTTATATGCCTCTCTCCTTCGGCAATATCAAGGATAAGAGCCTCAAGCAGATCTGGAAGGATATGACCTCTTATCCATGGTTTAAGGGCAGATGCTCCTGCCAGATGAGGGATACCGGATTCAGAGAAGCACATCGAAATATCCTGGTAGGATAGCCCAAACAATACATAAAGTTCAGTCTGCAGAGAATTTCATTTTTATGGAAAGGTTGATGAAGATGGAGATAGTGCAAATGACTTCAGATGTGATACCCCTATGAAATTGAGATCCATCTCCACAGCTCAGATTGCCGGAGCCCTTCTCTTCATCGGTGTACTGCAATGGCTCATGATTGTGCTGGCGGCAGAGACCCTATTTCCCGGTTACAGCATTCGGGCCAATGACCTTTCCGATTTAGCCTCTACCATTCCCCCCAATGTCTCGCCGATGCAACCCTCCGCCATGCTCTTTAATGCTTCCACCTTTGCTATCGGCCTGTTGAGCCTCATCAGCTCGGTGCTGATCCACTTTTCATTCGGCAGCAGGCTATTTTCAATTCTATTCGGCGTATCCGGACTCTTTGCCATGGGTGTGGCTGCTTTTCCCGGCGACGCAGGCACCATGCATGGCCTGGTGGCACTGGGCTGGTTTACCACCGCTCCTCTCTCGGCCATAGTCTCCAGTCGCATGGTCAAGGGCCCACTGGCATGTTTTTCCCCTGCCATAGGCATCTTCTCCCTTGTAGTGCTCTTCTTTGCGTTCTATAGCGGCACTGCATCTCCTTTTCAGCTCTTTGGACGGGGAGGCGAGGAGAGGATGCTGGTATATCCCGTGTTATTATGGATGACCGCCTTTGCCGGCTACCTCATGGCAAGCGGCAGGCCCGATGGTCAGGATATTTAGACCAAATAGAGAGTGCAAGAGCCCCCTTAATCTGGGCGGGGGAAAAAAAAGTTTCAGACTTACCAAGCCGCTTATGCCTCTTCTCTCTCCGATATGATGCGAATTCCTGCATCTTTAATCTTGTTTTTTCTGGCGGCGTTGAGGAGCATGGGTGTCAGGCTCTCCACCAATGAAGAGGCCTCCAGGGGACCGGCCTTTAAGGGCCTCAGGCTCTTGATCTCCCTTGTCAGGCCGGCCACGCTCTCCAGAGCCTCCTGGTCGTCTCCGCAGAGAAGGGCATCCGCCTTAAGATGCCGCTCTCTGGCCTGCAGGGCGGCAGCGCAGATGGTATGAAAGGCGGCCACGATTCTGATGCCCTCGGGCAGCAAAGATCTGGCCTGCAGAGCAGCGCTGCCCTCCGGGGGAGGAGAATACTGAAAGAACCTGCCGTTGTAGCTCATGGGCACAACCGGGGAGATGACAATTTGACTGGAGTAAGAACTCTTCATCTCCCCGGTGACCAGGGGAAGGCTCTCAAAGGGAACGCAGAGCACCACCACTTCTGATGCGGCTATGGCGCTGCCGTTGTCTGTGCCCCAGACATTGCCGTTCTGTTCAAGCTTCTGCAGCACGGCTCCGGCACTCTCCTGGGCTTTATCGGCCTTTCTCGAGCCAATGATGATCTCATGATTTTCCGCCCAGCGAACGGCAAATCCCGTCCCGATGTCTCCGGTTCCTCCTACAAGAGCAATTTTCATTATAGCGGCCTCTAGCGGAAGCACAATTCCTTATGGTTGTATTTATGGATTTTGTCTTGATCGGCCTTCCGTTGAGCCTTAAAAGCTTGACAATTGCATACTCATGCGCTTCAAGATGGCCTGGCGGATGGAAAATAGCTCAAAATTATCTTCTTTTTCTCCCGCTATTATTTGCGGCTACTAGCCTTCTTTACATAGCGATAGAATGCAATTCCGTCCTGATCCTCATAAAAGGTGATCTTCTCCGCCTTCTCCCCCACCCGGATCTTGAGGGTGCTGTTGTGGAACTCATCTACATACTCCACGTCATCGATCACATCCAGGGGAACGGTCTGCACGCTGTCCCAGGCAATTCCTGGCCGCACAAAATGAACGCACTTGTCTGTGGTTACCAGATAGCCCAGCACCTTGTCCAGCATGCCCATTCTGGCTATGGCCAGCATCTGCTGGGAGACCCGGCTGTGCAGAAGGGCGGGAGAGATCTGCACCAGGCTCTCCCCTGCCGCATTCAGCTTTTTAACCGTTCTTTTAAGCTTTCCCGGAACCTCTATCCCGCCATCCTCTGCCATTGGATTCATCTCCGGATGCTCTAATTAAGGCTCAGGTTACAATCTTCTCCAGACAGCCCTTCTCCAGAGCTATCCTCACCTCTCGGGCCAGCCTGCGTCCCGTGGACATATTGGTGCGCCAGAGGGCGTTTCCATAGGGATGGCCCACTGCCATATGCACATTGGTGCCCCCTCCGATGCGGGGCGCCACATCGTAGATGTAGAAGTTGAGATCCTTGTCCACGCAGGTCTGCAGGCAGAAGGGACCAATGATTCCCGGGCTGTAATGCTCCTGCGTTGCCGCTACATATTTTTCCGCCAGCTCAAAGGCCTTCTCCAGGAGCGACTCTCTCAGGGTGGCCGAGTTGTGGCCGCATACGGTGTATTCCGGATTGATCTGCAGGTCGTTTAGAGTTAGCTGCTGTGGTGCAGGCAGCCGGCAATGGCCGTCCAGAGATGTCTCAAAGCGCCAGTCTATGCCTATCAGCTCTATCTGCTTGCTGATGGGCGAGTAAAAGAAGTCCAGATTGAAGACCGGACCGATGATATAGCGCTCGATTCTGGCCAGCTCTATTCCATCCTGGTCTATGACATTCTGGCGCAAGAGAGCATCGGCCTTCTGGCAGTACTCCTCATAGGAGGAGGCGGTGAAGAATCCCCGCTCCAGAGTTTTGACGGCATGAGGAAGCTTGACCATGACCAGCTCTTTGATGTCCTCCGCCTCCACAGGCTCGGGAAAAGGCAGGCCTGCCTTCTCCAGTATCCAGTAATAATCCCTCTTGTCCCCCCTCTCCTCGGAGCGCAGCAGATTTCGCGAGCCGAGCAAAGGCACAGAGAATTGATCCTCAACCGCATCTATTCCGCAATAGGAGGTGAAGGAGCGGTTGGGAACGAAAAGAGTATTCTTATTCTTGAGCATATCCTGGTTTTCAGGCTCTATTATCTCTGAGAATCGCTTCAGCATCATGACCTCATCGATCATGCCCCCCACAATTCTGCCCGATCTATCCCTGCTGGCGCGGAAGTATTTGACATAGGGCTTTTCCCGTCCCTCCTGGCAGACCGCCAGGGTCCTAAAATTCTCCTCCACTGCGCCGTCTGCCGTATCCAGGGCAGAGTGGGATGCTATCATCCCGATTCGCAGATCATCGAGGTCGTATCCCCTTAAGACCTCTAAGATCCTGCTGCGGTCGATCAAGTCAGAGCACCTCAAAATAATTCTGTCGTCCTATCATATTTCCATCCCAATTTATCAAGATGACCCTACCCCTCATCTTATCTCCCTCTGCCAGACCCATATGGTAGCCTGCATGATCATGCCGGGCTTCTCTCCCCATCTGCCCTCTTGCATATCCTTCCCATCCATTCCTCTGATAGAGGCTCGTCAACCCGTCCTCTCTTGCATATAGCCCTTTTGCTTATCCAGGCAAAATGGCCGCATTAGCCTTAGGAGATAAGTTTTCTCCTCATCATATCGGTTCTGGCATAAACCGATCTTGCCTGCAGGGCAGGTCTGCGCGAGGCTATGTAATCTTCCTCCAGCAGCTATTTAGTTGTCTGGTTATGGGAGCACATTTCCCTGGCCAGTAATAAATGATGCTGTTGTTGCTTTAATATTTTTAATCTGTTATGTCTTGTCCGGCAATCCCAAATAGAAGTATCATCTGAGAGCAAGTTCAATCGCTATCCAGGCCACATAAAATGGACCTTATGCATTCTTTCTCTTTAATTTTTCGGAGATAGATTATTTAAAATCTAAATATACCTCACAATCAGCGGCAGCATCAGAACTCCCATGGCGTGAGTCCTGTGAATGCCGGCTATTGGAGCAATCAGCCCTACCACTGTGGAGAGGAAGAAGATGAAGAGCCCAAAGAGCCCGGTGAAGGCGTAGCACATGANNAGGCCAGAACTCCCAGACAGAGCAGCCGGTAGTTGATCTGTGATACAGCCTTTCCTGCCGGGCAGGCTGCTGCCAGGCAGGCCAGATAGGAGGCTGCCGCCACCAGCACCATTATTATCACCATCTCTACCAGTGCGCTCTGATCCAGGGCCATCAGCTCCTTTATGGCCGCTGCCGCGCCACTTCTGGGCCGGTCGATGACATAAAGGGCCACCAGAGAGAAGAGGGCATTGGCGGTGTTCACTCCGGCATTGGAGACCAGGAACTCCTCCGGGCTGGAGGGCCGGCCCAGGCGGGCGGTGATGGCGGCAATGGATGGGGAGACGCCGGGAATCCAGGCCACCACCGATCCGCCCAGGCTTCCGGAGAAGAGGGCTATGGCCAGAAGGCCCGGCTTCAGCTTTATCCGGCTCTCCTTCTGCTCCGGGATCTCTGTGCCGGTGGAGAGGCTGTAGAGCAGCGACGAGGCACCGAATATTCCAGACAAAAGCGGCAGGAGTACCTGGGCCTGCAAACCTAAAGGCGATGCTATGAGCCCCTCCCGCTGGAAGGCGAATATGCCCAGAAGCCCGGAGGTCAAAAAGAGCATGCTGGCCAGAGCCTTATATTTGTAATGAACCAAAGAGCCCTGCCCCTCTATCTGAGGCCCCATCTCCGACTTTATCATCATCAGGGCTATTGCCAGCAGCAGTACTCCCATATATTTTGTAAGATAATCATAGTAGTTGGAGGCGGCCCAGGACAGGGGGATGATCATGACCAGAGCAAATAGCACCGCTCCACAGCTGCCCAGAGCGGATAGCCGCACCGCCTCTATGCCCCGACCCTCCAGCATCAGCCTTTGGCCTGGCAGGACGGTGAGGGCGACCTCGGAATCGGGCGCGCCCAGGAAGATGGCGGGAATGGCATCAAAGAAGGTCTGAGAGATGCTGGCGGCGAGGATGATGCTGGCCATATGGAAGGGGGAGAGACCGTAGTCCATGAGCTGGGGTGATATGGCCAGAAGCATGGCGGCAAAGTTATTTAGATGCAGGCCAGGGGTAAGGCCGCTGATGATGCCCAGCAGAAAGCCGAGGGCGATGTAGAGAGCGAGGGGGAGGTCGATCATGCACTTCAAGATAAAATTGTCTTTGATCTTCCATTAATAATTAATTGAGAGCATCTCATCAACTGATACCTTCATTGCCGGATCTGGCTTCCGGTAAATTGGATTTCTCCGCATCCTGTCAGTCTTTCCTGATTTATGCCAAGCAAGGCCGACCATTTGGAAAACCCTTATATACTGGTGCACTATCGATCTACATATTCCGCACAGGGATATCCATGCCCTGGGCGCATGAACCGTATCGGTTCGAACGCGCGCCTCTTGCGCGTGAGTCGGCTCAATTGGGGCCATGCGGAGGATTCAAATGGCATTTGAAAAGACAAATCCAAGGATAGTCCGTCTTATCGGCAATTTAAAGGCGGCCTCGCGCGAGAGCGGCGCACCCCTCTGGAGGGACGTCGCCCGCAGGCTGGAAAAGCCCAACAGAAGCTATGCTGCTATCAACCTTAGCAAGATCAACCGCCATACCCAGTCCAATGATACCGTCCTGGTGGCAGGAAAGGTTTTAGCCAGCGGAAATATCGGTCACAGCGTTACCGTGGCCGCTCTTAATTTCAGCAGCCAGGCCAGATCCAAGATCCTGGCCGCCGGCGGCCAATGCCTGATGATTGAAAAGCTGATGGCCGAGCATCCCAAGGGATCGGGCATAAAGATTTTGAGGTGAATGGCAATGATAGTAGATGCAACTGGATTGGTCTTGGGCCGCCTGGCCAGCGTCGCTGCCAAGAGCCTCCTGGCCGGAGAAGAGGTCAAGATCGTCAATGCGGAGAAGGCTCTCATCACCGGCAGCAGGGATTTCATTTTCAAGGATTACGGACAAACCAGAGCCCGCGGCCATAAAGAGAAAGGCCCTTACTTCCCTCGCCGACCGGAGATGATCCTCAAGAGGACCGTACGGGGCATGCTTCCCTACAAGATGAGGCGGGGAAGAGACGCATTCTCCCGGCTGAGGATATATGTGGGTGTGCCCAGAGAGCTGAAGGGAATGCCTCTGGAGCAGCCGGATGCGGCCAAGATGAGAACCGAAAGCAATAACCGATATATCGAGCTAGGGGCCTTGAGCCGAAGACTCGGAGCAAACTTCTGAAGGATTTGCTATGAAGATCATTAATACCTCGGGTAAAAAGAAGACAGCAACTGCAAGGGCCACGCTAAAGGAAGGAAAAGGCGTCGTGCGCATCAATAAGGTGCCTCTGGGNNCCCCGCCTGTCCCGACTCAAGATTCAAGAACCGGTCGAGATCGCCGGAGAGACGATCAAATCGGTGAACATAGATGTCGTTGTCTCAGGTGGCGGGACCATGGGCCAGACCGATGCCGTCCGCACCGCTATAGCCAAGGGCATTGTAGAGTGGACCGGGGACACCGGCCTGAAAGAGGCATTCTCCGAGTACGACAGAAATCTCCTGGTCAGCGATCACCGCCAGAAGGAGAAGAAGAAGTTCGGCGGACCTGGTGCCAGGTCTAAGTACCAGAAGTCCTACAGGTGAAGCTGCTTTGATTCCAGTCAGGTGCTATTCCTGTGGCAAAGTGATATCCCATGTCTGGGAGGAATACCGGGAGCGCATCAAGACCGAGCCTCCCGGCAAGGTCCTGGACGACCTGGGAATAGACAAATACTGCTGCAGGCGCATGCTTCTCTCTCATGTAGAGATAGTGGATACGCTGAGGCGGTACCAGTAGAGGGGGTTGTAGGGTAGCCTGGTC
>DAWB01000021.1 GCA_002505805.1 Methanosaeta sp. UBA80
GCCTTAAAAGAGGCCACCAACTACGAGAAGCCCATATCGGTCAAGATCGCTGCGGTGCATAACTTTGCCGCCATAGCCTCGGGAATAGTGAGGGCGGGGGCGGACATCATCGCCATCGACGGCCTGCGAGGGGGAACCGGCGCCGCTCCCAAGGCCATCCGGGACAATGTGGGCATACCAATTGAGCTCGCCATATCCTCATTGGATCGCAGGCTGCGTGGAGAGGGCATCAGGAACAGGTGCTCCATCATCGCCGCAGGCGGGATCCGCTGCAGCGCCGATGTGGTAAAGGCTATAGCCCTGGGAGCAGATGCAGTATACATCGGCTCGGCGGCTCTGATCGCTATGGGCTGCACCCTCTGCCAGAAGTGCTATACCGGCAAATGCAACTGGGGCATATGCACCACCGATCCCCGCCTCTCCGGCCGGCTCAATATGGATATCGCCTCCCAGAGGCTGTCCAATCTCATCTCCGCCTGGTCTCACGAGATATCGGAGATGCTGGGCGGCATGGGCATCAATGCTCTGGAGAGCCTGAGGGGCAACCGGGACCACCTCCGGGGCGTGGGCCTCTATGAGTGGGAGCTGGATGTTTTGGGGATAAAGGGAGCCGGAGAGTGATGGAAAATGGCCAGACCAAAAGAGGTCAATGGCAGCGGCAGTTTGGATGATGCAGATGATGCCCCTCCGAGCACCAATCAGGCAGAGATCGATGCCGCTGACCTAGACACCAGAGCCCTGAACGACCGGCTCAGAGAGCTGCTGCTCTCGGGGGTGGAGAAGGTTTTCATCAGAAATGTCTGCGGCCAGAGGTACATAGGAACCCGCCTCTACACCCCCCAGCATCTGAAGATGGATATTGAAATCTTTGGGACTCCCGGCAACGACCTGGCTGCCTTTCTCTTCGGACATAAGATAACCGTCCACGGCAACGCCCAGGACGGAGTGGGAAATACCATGGATGCAGGAGAGGTGGTGGTACATGGCCGTTCGGGAGATGTTCTCGGCTTTTCCATGNNTGTGCGGGACGGCTGCGGCTACAGAACTGCCCTGCATATGAAAGAGTATGAGGGCAAGAGGCCGGTTCTGGTCATAGGCGGCACAGCCCAAGACTTTCTGGGAGAGTACATGGCAGGAGGAATTGTGGTTTTGCTGGACCTGGAAGAGAAGGGCCATAAGGCAAATTTCATAGGAACAGGAATGCACGGAGGGGTGATCTATCTGCGGGGTACGGTGGACGGATCCCAGCTGGGCAGCCAAGTAGCCTCTTTCCCTGTAGATCAGTCAGACCGCAAGGTTCTGGATCATTATATCACCCGGTTCCTGGAAAGGCTTCCTGATGCGGGCCCGGGAAAGGAGGAGATAGTCGATTCCCCCTTCCTCAGGCTGACCCCCAAATCGAAGAGACCTTATAGCACTCTGTATACCTACTAAACATATCCCCCGTGATAAAGATGACAAAAGTGCTTGTTCCAACTGTCTGTCCCTATTGCGGTGCAGGCTGCGGATTTTATGTTGCGGCAGAGAGAGAGAAGGCCATCGGGATAGAATATATGTTGGACCATCCCGTCAGCCAGGGGGCCTTATGCGCCAAGGGAAATGCGGCTTTGGAGATCCTATACCACCCGGACAGGCTCACCTCTCCCCTCAAGAGAAGAGGCGAGGGCTGGGCCAGGATCTCCTGGCCGGAGGCCCTGGATCTGGTGGCTAAAGGCCTGGGCCAGGCCAGGAAAAAGCACGGCCCGAGGAGCCTCGGTTTTCTCTCCTCCTCCAAGTGCAGCAATGAGGACAATTACCTCATGCAGAAGCTGGCCCGCCTGCTGGGCTCGCCTCACATAGACAACTGCGCCCGCCTCTGCCATGCTCCGTCAGTGGTTGGGCTGAATAAAACCCTGGGGGCGGCGGGAATGACCAATCCCATACCGGACATCGCCAGCTCCCGGTGCATATTTATCATCGGATCGAACCTGGCCGAGAACCATCCGGTAATATCCCGCTGGATCCACCGGGCCAAGGACCGGGGAGCCACGGTGATCGTAGCCGATCCCCGCGCCACGCCCACCTCCTGGATGGCAGATATATTCCTGCCGCTAAAGCCCGGAACGGATGTGGCTCTCTTGAACGGCATGGCCCATGTGATCATCGATGAGGGGCTTATAAACCGGGAATATATCAGCCAGAAGACGAAAGGCTTTGAGGCTCTGGCCGGGGCGGTAAAGGATTTTACTCCTCAGAGGACATCAGAGATCACCGGGATTGCCCCTGAGGATATATTGCGGGCAGCCCGGGCCTATGCCTATTCTCCTGCTTCGGCTATTTTATACTCAATGGGCATAACCCAGCACAGCACCGGCACGGACAATGTTCAGGCCATATCCAATCTGGCCCTGATCTGCGGCCAGATGGGAAGGACCGGCACAGGAGTCATGCCCCTGCGGGGTCAGAACAACGTCCAGGGAGCCTGCGATATGGGTGCCCTGGCAGAGTTTTATCCCGGTTATAAAAGAGCAGACGATCCCAAGACCATCATCTATTTCCAAGAAGCCTGGAATGCCCCGGATCTGCCCCTGGGGCCGGGTCTCACTGCTACGGAGATGATTGAGGCCGCCGGGAGAGGAGAGATCAAAGCTATGTATATCCTGGGCGAGGATCCGGCCAACTCCGATCCCTGCAGCGAGCATGCCAGGCGATCTTTAGAAAGCCTGGACTTTTTAGTGGTGCAGGATATATTCATGACCGCCACTGCCCAGCTGGCGGATGTTGTCTTGCCCGGAGCAGTCTGGGCGGAGAAGGAGGGAAGCTACACCAATACGGAGAGGAGGGTGCAGTGGAGCCATAAAGCCATTGAGCCGCCGGGAGAGGCCCGCTCCGACAGGGATATAATCTGCGATGTGGCCCGGTCCCTGGGGCTTCAATTCGATTATCATGATGCTGCAAGCGTTCTGGCCGAGATAAACAGGACTGTTTCCCAGTATGCCGGCATCCTTCGGGAGCGGCTGGAGGGCTCCGGTCTGGTCTGGCCCTGCCCCGCTGCCGATCATCCGGGAACTCCCATACTTCATTGCTCCGGATTCAATCTGGCGGAAGGCAAAGCCAGCATAGTGCCCGTTCCCTTCATTCCTGCAGCGGAATCAGCAAGCTGTGATCATCCTTTCCTGCTCACCACCGGCCGGGTGGCGGTGCACCACAATGCCGGTTCCATGACCAGAAGAAGCCCCTCGCTCATCAGCCGGGAGCCGGATCTCTATGTGGAGATGAACCGGGAGGATGCAGGGGCTCTGGATATAGAAGATGGAGACGAGGTCAGGGTTGCCACGGCACGGGGGGAGACATCGGCTTATGCCCGGCTCACAGATCGGCTGAAAAAGGGTGTGGTCTTCATGCCCTTCCACTTTCCGGGAACCAATATCCTAACCACTGATGCTATGGATCCGGAGGCCCGGATACCTGAATTCAAGGTCTGTGCCTGCAATGTCTTTCGGAGGGNNTGGCGGTTTATATTGATATCAACAGATGCATCGGCTGCAGATCCTGCGAGGTGGCCTGCCAGAGGGTGCATGGCGGACATGGACACATCAATGTGCACTATGTAAGAGAATATGCCGCCGTTCCCGTTTTATGCCATCATTGCCAGGAGGCAGGCTGCACCATGGTCTGCTTTACCGGGGCCCTCTATAAAGAGGGAGAACGCACTGCCTTTGATGTGGAGAAGTGCACCGGCTGCGGCCTGTGCGCCCTGGCCTGCCCCTTCGGGGTGGTCTGGACGGATAAGATAGCTCATAAGTGCGACCTCTGCCAGGGCCGGGAGTCTGGTCCGGCCTGCATCGCCACCTGTCCGGCCAATGCTCTGTCTGATGATTTTGATCTGGCGACGCGGCGGGCAAGAGAGCGTGCCGCTCGGGCTGCAGCTGCAGGAGGCAAAAAATGATCCGAGTCGACGCCAGGATCTGCCTGGGATGCATGTCCTGCTCCAATGTCTGTCCCAGCCAGAATATAACCAGAAGCGAGATCGATGGGAAAAGGACAATTCACTGGAAGAGATGCAAAGAGGAGTGCGACCTATGCGTGGAGCTGTGCCCGGCCAAAGCCCTTTCTTTAGTGCCCTGGGATGAGACCGTCCCTGAGACCGAGCTATCCTTTGATCTGGTTGCCTGCCGTATCTGCGGTTCGCCCTATGCCACGGAGCCCATGCTTCAAAGGATTGAATCATCCCTTCCTCAAGAGATGCAGAAAGATGCCGGTGGCCTGGAGTGGATCCGCATCTGTCCAGTATGCAGGCGCAATGTGGAGGCAGAGGGAACTGCCAGGCAGGTGGTGCTGGCCAGGAGCAGGAGAATGGTCTAAGGAGCGAGATTTAGATATATCCCACATTCCGCACTTTTGGGTCGTGACCACAGAATAGGTTGG
>DAWB01000084.1:0-968 GCA_002505805.1 Methanosaeta sp. UBA80
TGTGTTAATCCGGAATGTCGGTTATAACACAATTCATTATCAATACTTATAAGACACTAAGAAACATTCGGGACTCTACAAGTTCCCTTTTGAATGGCAATCCTTTTGATCGATGATCCTCCATCAATGCCAATTGATGGCCTGGCGCATGCGGTGATTTTCCTATGAGTGATGTCATAAAGTCGTATCTGGCGGAGATTGAAAAAGAGCTTAAGACGGGTAGGGCGACGGAGCACACCTATCGTCCCGCTCTTAAGAGGCTGATTGAGTCGCTGGACGGCAGGATCAGCGCCACCAATGAGCCGAAGCGGGTGGAGTGCGGAGCGCCGGATTTCGCCCTTCGCCGGGATGCGTTATCCATAGGCTATGTGGAGACCAAGGACCTGGGAAAATCACTGGATGAGGCGGAGGACTCGGAGCAGCTGGAGCGCTACAAGAAGTCCCTGCCCAACCTGATTCTCACCGACTACCTGGAGTTTCGCTGGTTTGTGGATGGACAGCCGCGCGGCAGCGCCCGCCTGGGCCGGATGGGCAAGGGAGGAAAAATCCTGCCGGACAGGGAGGGCATGGCCCAGACGAGGCAGCTTCTCCAGCTATTCCTGGATGGCCAGCCGGAGCCGATCACCAAGCCGCGGGAGCTATCGGAGAGGGCGGCAAAGCTGGCGCACATCATCCGGGACACCATCATCGAAGCATTCCAGAAGGAGAAGGCATCCTCGGACCTGCGAGACCTGCGGGAGGCTTTTGCCGAGGTTCTAATCCCCGACCTCAACCGCCCGGAGAAGCTGGCGGAGTTCGCAGATATGTATGCCCAAACCATAGTCTATGGCCTCTTCGCCGCCCGCTGCAACCATCAGGGGCCGGGTCCATTCCAGAGATTGGGCGCAGCGCGGGAGATCCCCAAGACCAATCCCTTCCTCAAGAAGCTCTTTGAGAGCATCACCGGCTCCAGCCTGGACGAGGAGCCT
>DAWB01000084.1:978-1488 GCA_002505805.1 Methanosaeta sp. UBA80
CTGGCCAACACGGATATGGAGAAGATGCTGGAGAACTTCGGCAAGAGGACCCGCCAGGAGGACCCCATTGTGCACTTTTACGAGACCTTCCTGGCGGCCTATGATCCCAAGACCAGGGAACGGCGGGGGGTCTACTACACCCCGGNNTACCCCCCGGAGCCGGTGGTGCAGTACATAGTCAAGTCCGTGCATCATATCCTCAAGACCCGCTTCGGGCTGGAGGGCGGGCTGGCCCACACATCGGATACAGCTGCTTATGATTATGAGACGATCAAATTAGATGAAAATGGAAAACCGGATAGAAGCAAATTACCCGAAGGCCATCGAGAAGAAAAGCCAAAGGTCTTAATCCTTGATCCTGCATGTGGCACGGGCACATTTCTATATGCTGTAACCGATTTTATTCGGGCCGAGTATATGAAGCAATGCAATGCAGGTCTCTGGTCTGCCTATGTAAGGGATCACCTGCTACCCAGGCTCTTCGGCTTCGAGTTGCTCATGGCTCCTTAT
>DAWB01000084.1:1494-3207 GCA_002505805.1 Methanosaeta sp. UBA80
CAGCGAGTGGCAGAAGCTCTTTGGTGCCTACCGAATATTGAGCGAGGAGGCGAATGCCGCTTCAAGGGTGAAAAGGGACCTGCCCATAATGGTGGTGCTGGGAAATCCGCCTTACTCCGGGCATTCTGCAAACAGCAGCTGGGAAATGGTGGGGAAAAAGAAAAAGCTCAACTTCATCGGCCAGTTGCTCCAGGATTACTATTTCGTGGATGGCAAGCCATTAGGGGAAAAGAATCCGAAATGGCTGCAAGATGATTATGTTAAGTTCATGCGATGGGGGCAGTGGAGAATAGAACGAACAGGAAAGGGAGTTCTTGCCCTTATTTCCAATAACGGATATCTCGACAATCCAACATTCAGAGGAATGAGAGAACAATTAATGAAAACATTCGATGAGATCTATATTCTGGATTTGCACGGAAATTCAAAGAAGAAAGAGCGAACTCCGGACGGATCGAAAGACGAAAATGTCTTTGATATTCAGCAAGGAGTAGCGATCTGCGTTTTAATTAAATATGCTATAAATAATGGAGCTCAAGCAAAAGTATTCTTTTCTGAACTTTGGGGATTGCGTCAAATTAAATATGATATGCTTAAAGAAAAAAATATAGAAAGCACAGAATGGACATCCATAGATCCAATATCTCCATTCTATCTATTTGTATCAAAAGATACAGATCTCTTGAGAGAATATAACAAAGGATTTTCAATTAATGAGGTTTTTCCAATTAATGTACTTGGATTCCAAAGTCATCGAGATCATTTTGCTTTAGATTTTGAGCGCGAGATAATTCATATTAGGATTTCCGATTTAATGAATCAACTCATTTCAGACGATGAATTGAGAGATCGCTATTCTCTAAGAGATAACCGTGACTGGAAGCTTTCGGTAGCTAGGAAACAATTGATTAAGGACATTAGTTGGGAAGATAGCATAGTGCAGTGCAACTACCGGCCTTTTGATTTGCGATGGTGTTATTTTAATAATGCTGCGATGGACTATCCACGTCGTGAGTTAATCGACCATGTCACGATGAGAGATAACCTTTGCCTAAATACTGTCCGCCAAACTAAGTTGCTTGAATGGAAACATGCAATCGTATCTAATGTGCCTACTCCTGCAGTATTCGTTGAGATTAAAGATGGATCGAACGTCTTTCCTCTTTATTTATATGGAAAAGAAAATAATCAGAAGCATATTGAATATGAACAATATTATCCAATTTCCGATAGGAAAAGAATTCCTAATATAAATTTGAAATTCATAAAAATTATTGAGAAAAAGGAAAAATTGATTTTCGTCTCCGATGGCCACGGAGATCTCTCCTCCACCTTCGGCCCGGAGGATATCTTCCACTACATCTACGCCGTCTTCCACTCCCCCACCTACCGCCAGCGCTACGCCGAGTTCCTGAAGATAGATTTCCCCCGCGTGCCCATGACCTCCCGCCCGGAGCTATTCCGGAAGCTGTGCCTCCTGGGAGAGGAGCTGGTGGCGCTTCACCTCCTGGAGAGCCCCTATATCAGCCAGCTCATCACCCGCTATCCCGTGGTGGGTGACAATATTGTGGAGAAGGGCTTTCCCAAGTTCGTGGCCTATGAAGAGGGAGCGCCCGGTTACGTCTACATCAACAAGGCTCAATACTTCGAGGGCGTACCCAAAGAGGTCTGGGATTTTCATGTGGGCGGCTACCAGGTCTGCGAGAAGTGGCT
>DAWB01000084.1:3241-15782 GCA_002505805.1 Methanosaeta sp. UBA80
ATGGAGACGATCAGGCTGATGGGGGAGATCGATCGGGCTATACCGGGCTGGCCGATAGGGTAAAGGCCAATCAAATCCCCTTGCTCTGCGACACGGATGACGGACAAATTTAAAAAATGTCTTTTTCTGTAATTTGAAAACTGGATGGCCGTCTTCGTCGCTGCATCCTATCCAGAGCCTTAGTTCAAACGAAAAATAGATGAATAAAAACAGCTACAGTTATTCAGGAGTTTCAGGTAGTTCTGGATGGATCCCTTTGGGCTTGTTGAGAAGTGTGAGCGGCAAAGAAGCGATTAAAGCCTTCATCAAAGCAGGCGGAATCCTGCGTCGCGGAAAAGGCGATCACATGAACGTCAAGATGCCAAATGGACAGCTAATAACCATACCCATCTCCGGCGATCTTAAGATCGGCCTGCTAAAGTCGGCGATTAGGAAGGCTGGGCTGGATGACGAAGAATTTATTATGCTCTTGGAGGAATGATTAGATATGGAATATACCATTCTAGTGCATCAGGCTGAGGAGGGTGGCTTCTGGTCCGAGGTCCCCGTACTTCCCGGATGCTATTCTCAGGGTGAGACAATAGATGAAGCCTTGCACAATGCCAAGGAAGCCATCGAATCCTACCTAATCGCCTTGAAAGAAGATTTGGTAGCGGCCCCAATCGAAGAGAGCCTATTCATAGGAAAGGTTAAAGTTGAAGTTGCGGGCCTGTGATCCTGCGTGACGCTGGCAGAAGTGATCCTAAGCAAATCAATTTGTTCGTCATAGATGACCCAGATTCATAAAATATTTTTTTCAATAATATTTAGGAGATCCAGGAATAGATATGTTGGTAATCGACTTCTTCGGCCTTCTCTGATCAAGCGTATAATTCTCCGTTGCAGCATTTCTTGGTTGTGAATGTTGTGCTACGGAGTCTATGATCCGCTCGATCCGTCGCTCAGCAGAGCCTCTACCGCCGATTGGATGGCCTGTGCTGAGCCGCCCTTTGCCCTCCAGCCCAGGCCCTTGATCTTCTCCAGAGAGAGAAGCATAACCCGGACATCCCCCTTCCAGCCCCGGCCCTCATCGCCGCCGGTATAGCGGTAAGAGACTTCCTTCAGGCCCATCAGGCGGACGACGATATCTGCGATCTCCGTCACATCCACGGAGTCCTCCGAGCCTATGTTGAAGAGGCTGACCATTTCGTCTGAGGCTTGTAGGCATAGCAGCATGGCCTCAACGCAGTCCTTGACCTCCAGATAGGACTTCTTCTGCCTGCCGGACCCGAGGATCTCCAGCTCGGTGGGATTTTCTCGCAGCTTCCTGATGAAATCAACCAGAACCCCGTGGCTTCCCCTCTCTCCCACGATATTGGCAAAGCGGTAGATCCAGGCCTGCATATCGAAGGTATGGCAGTAAGATGATATGAGGGCCTCGCAGGCAAGCTTGGAGGCTCCGTAAAGGGAGATGGGCAAAAGAGGCCCATACTCCTCCGGGGTGGGTATCTGCTTCGCCTCTCCGTAAACCGTGGATGTGGAGGTGAAGGCTATCTTCTTCACCTTAGCCCTTCTCATGGCCTCCAGCAAATTGTGAGTGGCCATGATATTCTGCCTCAGATGAACGCTTGGATCGAGGGCGCCCAGCCTGACATCGGGATTTGCCGCCAGATGAAACACCATATCCTTCCCCGCCAGAGCCTCGGGGAGAGCATCCGCCTGGAGCAGATCGGCCTCTATAAGACGGAAATTGGATCTTCCCATATAGCCGGCCAGTCTCTCTCTCTTTCCGGAGCTGAAATTGTCCAGAACGGTCACATCGTTATCCGGCAGCAGTCTATCCAGCAGATGGCTGCCTATAAATCCTGCCCCTCCGGTTATGAGAATTGAAGATCCACTAGCCATGACCTGCTAAAAAGAGAGTGGCGATGAGAAAAAGCTTTCCCCTTTTCCATCCCTCCATTCAGTTGATCTGATTCATTAACATAAGCTTTTTATGGACAGCAGATATGCTTTCAAAGGGATTGCTTATGCAGAGAACTTTAAAGATATCGATGTTTTTGATTGCATTGATCACAGTCAGTGCAGCCCTTTCTGCCGCAGATGAGGGCAGGCTGAAGATCGCCACCACCAGCAGCCTGTATGATACCGGCCTGCTGGAGACCATCGTGGACCAATTCTCAGAAGAGAATAGCGCCACAGTGCAGATTCCCTCCCACGGCGGCACAGGAATCGCTATTGCCGCCGGCCAGAAGGGAGACGTGGATCTGCTCATAGTCCATGATAAGGCCCGGGAGGTCAAATTCATTGAAGAGGAAGACGGCCTGGAGAGGCGGTGCTTTGCTTACAACTACTTCTATATCGTGGGCCCCGAGGATGATCCGGCGGGCGTCACAGGACTGAACGCCTCCCAGGCCTTCAAGAGCATAATGGAAAAAGGGCTCTCCAACCCCGATCAGGTCAAGTTCATCACCAGGGGCGACCTCTCCGGAACTCATTCCAAAGAGCAGTCTCTCTGGAAGGCAGCCGGATACAACTACTCCGCCGTCAACACCTCCGGCCCCTGGTATGTGGATGCAGGCAGCCCTATGGGTGCAACCCTGATCATGGCTAATGAAAAGTCGGCCTATACCCTCACCGATATGTCCACCTTCATGGCCTACAAGGGCAATCTTACTCTGGTCCCCCTGATAGAAGGCGGCGATGAACTGCTCAATGTCTATTCCGCCATAGCCATCAATCCGGAGAAGCATCCTGGAGTCAACTGCCAGCTTGCCAATCAGTTCATAGATTACCTGGTCTCTCCGGAGTGCCAGGAGATCATAGGCACTTATGGCCAGGAGCAATACGGAAAGCCGCTCTTCTTTAAGGGAGAAGGCAACTGCGAGGTAATGGGCTGCTCCGCCGAGGAGTGCGTCGTTCCCACCCAGGCAGGCTGCGCCCAGGCCTGAGGGGAGGAATATTTGGAGGAGATCTGGAACGGGATATTGAGGGCAGTAGAGCTCATAGTGACCCTCAATCCCGAGGTCATGGAAATCACCGCCAGGTCTCTTTTTATCTCTTTTACAGCTGTATTTCTGGCCGCAATCATAGACATTCCCCTGGGCGGCCTGATCGAGCTGAGAAAGTTTCGGGGAAAGAGGGCCCTGGTAGACCTGATTCAAACCCTCTACGGCCTGCCCACAGTGACAGTGGGCCTTTTGGTCTTTCTGCTCTTATCCCGCTCCGGGCCTTTTGGGAGCCTGGAGCTCTTATACACCCCCACGGGCATGGTCATCGGCCAGATGATCCTCATCTCTCCCATCCTCATCGGCCTGACTATCTCTGCCCTGAGGGGGGTCAGCCCTCATATCCGAGATACAGCCATCTCTCTTGGGGCAGATGAGAGCCAGGTCATAAGGACCATAATAAAGGAGGCCCGATTTGCAGTCATAGCTGCAGTCCTGATCGGATTTGGCCGGGCTCTATCCGAGGTGGGCGTGGCTATGATGATCGGAGGAAATATCAGGGATTATACCCGGGTTCTCACCACATCCATTGCTCTCCAGACCTCTATGGGCAATCTGGAGACATCCATGGCTCTGGGAATCATACTGATAGGCATATCCATGATCCTCAATCTCTCGCTCAGTCGTTTTCAGGGAAGGTAACATGGCCTTTCTTGAGATCCGAGATCTGGGAAAAAGCTACGGCCAGGCACAGATCCTGAAAGATATCAACCTCGGCGTGGAGAAGGGAGAGATCCTGGGGCTGATAGGTCCCACCGGCTCGGGAAAGAGCACATTGCTCCGTCTGATCGATCTTCTGGAAGAGCCGAGCCGGGGCACCATCATACTGGAAGGCCGGGCCGTCTCCGGCCGTCCGGAGAAGGAGAGGATAGCAGCACGCCGCCGCATGGCCATGGTCTTTCAAAAGCCGGTAATGTTCAAGTCAAATGTTCTGGATAACGTCACCTTCGGGCTCATGGTCCGGAGAGAGGGCCAGGCGGAGCAGAGAAAAGAGAAAGCCAGGGCTGCTCTTCAGGCTGTGGGCCTCTCCGGATATGAGAGCCGCGATGCCAATACCCTCTCCGGTGGAGAGATGCAGAGAATAGCCCTGGCGAGAGCCATCGTCCTGGAGCCGGAGCTATTGCTCCTGGATGAGCCCACGGCAAATCTGGATCCCAGAAGCGCATCGGCCATCGACAGCCTGCTGCAAAGCCTGGCGGGAGGAAGGACGGCGGTGATCCTCGCCACTCATAATATGATGCAGTGTCGCAAGTTAGCTGATAGGGTAGCGGTGCTGGTGGAAGGGAGAATTACTGCTCTGGGAGGAAGCGAGGACATCCTGGGCCAGGAAAAGAGGAGCGGCACGAGCGGATGGAAGGTTCCAGGATCTGATCTGCCCTGGTGAAACCTAGACTAAACCGATTAAACAAATGATGGCTTCCTACCCCAACCACGCATATCGAATGGCACTTTCCGGGCAATGGTCCACGCAGCAGCCGCATAGTATGCACTCAGAATTCTCCATCTTTTCCTGCCGGACCATATCATTCACATCCAGGCTCATGGGACAGCTTTCTGAGCATCTCCTGCAGTCTGTACAGCGATCCTTTTCCTCTGAGAGGTGGAGCGCCGGCCAGGCGAAGATATTTCCCATCTTTCTTCCCAGTATCATTATCACTGCTATGGGGCAGAAATAATGACAGAAGCCCCGCTTTCCCCCCAGCCAGGCAAATACGGTGAAGAATGCGATTTGGACAAAGAATATGATATGTGAACCAGCTCTGGCTATGGCTATCCCATTTTCCGTGCCATAAAACGGTTCTATGGCCTCTATCCCTCCTGCGGAGTTTATTGCGGAGATCAGGGGGACTAAAATGATGACCAGGAACAGGAGATACTTGAGCCATTTCAGCCTTCCCGGCTTAACCGGTTTATTATTTATCTGGAAATAAATCTCCTGCAGTCCCCCTCCCGGACAGAGCCAGCCACACCAGAGCCTGCCTAAGAATAGTGAACTGAGGAAGAATAGAATAAAGATTATCAGGCCGCCGGAAGCAATCCCTTTTGATGCCGCTTCGATTATTATGGGACAGGATATATAAGCAAATGTAGCCGGCAATAGCAGAAATGAGAATATGATCAAAGCCTTCCTCAGCTTCTGCCTATTTATGAAATTTTTCATATAGATATGAGTAATGGCTGATGATATTAATAGCTATCTAGCGATCGAATTTTAGGGACTCGATTCTATTTCGTTTACCGGTTTTGCGAGGAAAGGCTTCTCTTCTCATCATGATCTTTCTCTAAAATCAAATATATTCAGAGGTGGCATCGGTAGCGAAAGGCTGATATCTTCAAGATACAGATCAGTTGGGCGATGCTTGAAGTAGGATATCTGCATATTGATAACCCCATTGCGATTATTTCTTCCCATAAACATCCGGAGACGGAGGTTGCTGCAGGACTTCTACTGCTGGATGGATTTGACCTGGATGATGTATCCCTGCAGAAGATGCAGGAGAGCATAGAAAGCTACAATGCTGTCGAGAAAGACGCCTTAAAGACAAGAGCTATGGGCATCTGCGCCACCTGCTCCCGAGACGAGCCGCTGCTGGAGGCGGCCAAGCTGGCCAGCCGCAATCTCTGTCTGCTCGATTTGAGGCTGTCCAAGATTCGAGATCCCATACGCCTGCTGGAGCTTATTCCCCGCCTAAAGCGCTGCGGCGTCACCCTTTCTTTGCGAATCAGGCCGGAGGATCTCTCCAATGAGCTATTGGAGAAGCTTCAGGAGAGTGAGCTGGATATAATCCATCTTGACCTGAGGGGCCTGAATGGGGCCGGTCCTAAGATGGTGAAAAAGGCCAAAGACTGCCGGGGTCCGGTGGTGATGGCCCTTGCAGATATCGGCGAATTTGATGATGCCAGGGTCCTCATGGCCATGGGAGCGGATGTGGTCTCCTTGCGGGGAGCAGATCCGGAATTTGCCCAGTGGCTCTCCCTGGCCATGAAGGAGTATGACTCTATCAGCGGCTGGGGCAATGCGCCCAAGCACATCTGCGCCGGGGGTGACCTGCGCGGCCTGGCCTTCTGCTGTCCTCCGGTCAAGCACTGCGCCGTTTTAGGGGCTCTGAAGAAGGCGGGAATGACTCCAGAGGAGTTTGTGGCCAGGAAGCTGGCTCTAGCCAGGGGAACTCCTCTGGAGAAGGGCGAGGGAACCTGCTTCGGAAGCCTGGTCTGGTGCTGCAAAGCCAGCAAGATGTGCTACCTGCGGGAAGCGGCCATGCAGAAGATAGGCCTCTCAGACAGGGAGTATATGGAGCTGAAAAAGAAGCTGGCGGAGGACCTGCTTCGCCCGTCCTGCTGAGCCATGAACTGCAAGCCTGATTCTGAACGGGTGGCACAGTGCGCCCTCCTGGCCATGCTCTTTGAGCTGTCTTCCAGTCCCAAGCCGGGCAATGTGGATCGCTGTCACGATTTCCACGATATCGGCTTTCATCACTTTCTCACCAGCGCCGTCTCCGCTTATCCCGTCTTTCGCCGGGCGGCCGAGAGCGCAGCCGGTCCAGGAGCTCTGATACTGGAGGGCGTAACAGCATGGCAGAGCTGGGGTCTGTCCAGCAACACCCATTTCGGCTCTCTGGTGCTTATGATACCCCTGGCCATAGCTTCTGGCAGGCGGGGGGAAATGCAGGAGGAGCTGAAGAGCATCCTGGATCAGAGCAGCACCGAGGATGCTCTGGGCTTTTACCGGGCCTTCTCTCAGGCCGGAGCCAGAGTTGTGGATGTAGAGAGCTATTCTCTCAGCGAACGAAACTGGGAGCAGAAACTGCAGGAAAGCGGCAAAAGCCTGATGGATCTGATGAGGCTGTCTGCTGACCACGATCTAATTGCCCGGGAGTGGTCCACCTACTATCATCGCTGCTTTGCTCTTTCAGATAGGATGGCGAAGGGGATAATGGAGATGGGCTTGAACGAGGGTGTGGTCAGGAGCTATCTTGAGGCGCTGGCAGAAGTACCCGACAGCCTGGTCCAGGCCAAGTTCGGAATAAGGGCGGCCCTGGAGGTCTCCCGCCGGGCGGGCCTGGCCCTGCAGGATCCCACCCTGGAGGAGGCCTCGCGCCTGGACAAGGATCTATTAGAAAAGGACATCAATCCGGGCTCCACGGCGGATCTGATTGCGGCATCTTTATTTATAGCCCTTCTGAGGGGTTTGAGGTTTTGAAAATGCTTTATGGAAATGAGGCTCTTGATGAGCTGGGAATTTTAGAGGGCATAAATGAGGTGATTGCCACCACAGAGTCAGAAGGCAGGATCAATGCCGCCCCTATAGGCATAATCAGGAGCGAAGACCGGCTTTATGTACGGCTTTTTCTGGGCACCCACACCTATGAGAATGTGCTGGCTAAAGGCTGGTTTGTGGCAAACATCACCCATGATGCCTGGATCTTTGCCGAGACCGCTCTGGAGGATCTCTCGCCCAAATACTTCACCCGCAAAGAGGATCTGCCCGTTCTGGAAGATGCCGAGGCCTGGCTGCTCTTTGAGTGCGAGGCTTTTGCCTCTGATATCATCATAGCCGATTTAAAGCCGATCAAGGGAGAGATGATAAGAAAGGACTTTCGGGCTGTCAACCGGGGAGCGAACCTGGTCATCGAGGCAGCAGTGGCCGCCACCAGGTATCTGGCACTGCGGACTGATTCTTATTTTGAAGAGCTGATGAAGATGCAGAGGATCATAGACCGCTGCGGCGGTCCCAGAGAGAGGCTGGCCATGGAGCAGCTCATGGAAAGGGTGGACAGCTTCTCTCATATGAGGTAAGGGAATATATCCTCATGCTCGACTGCTTGCCTTGCGGCTGCAATGCCATAGATCTCTTATTAGGCGGCGGATTTGAGGCAGGCATAATCACCCAGATCTATGGGGAGTCGGGAACGGGAAAGAGCAACATCGCCATGCAGCTGGCAGTGCAGGCGGTCTCTCGCGGGCTGAGAGTGATCTTCATAGACACGGAAGGCTTCTCCGGTGAAAGGTTCAAGCAAATCGCCGGTCCCGGGGCAGAGGAGATGGCCAAGAAGATCATGGTCTTCGAGCCCATGAGCCTGGAGCAGCAGGCCATTGCCATCCGCGAGTCTTCTCGCATAGCGGGCAGGGATCTGGGGCTGGTGATACTGGACTCCGCCACCTCCCTGTACCGGGTTCTTCTGGAGGCGGAGGACAGCCGCACCATCCGCCGCACTTTGAACCTGCAGCTGTCAGAGCTGCAGGAGATAGCCCGGAGGCACAGGATTCCTGTGGTTATAACCAATCAGGTTTATACTGATATAGAGAGCAAGATCCTCCGGCCCTTGGGAGGCAAAGGCCTTGAGCACATGTGCAAGGCAATAATGCTCCTGGAGAAGAGAGGCGAGGGTTTGCGTCGGGCCAGGCTGGTCAAGCATCGCTCCCAGCCGGAGGGCATGACTGCGGACTTCCGCCTAACCGCCCGAGGCCTGGAGTGACCGGCAGTTTCAGGCGTTTAATCGATCTGCTTATAGCTGCAGCCTCATGATGATGGCCGCCTCACCGTCTGTGTAGTAAGCGGGGCAGACACCGATCATGCGAAATCCCAGCATGGAATAGAGGGAATGGGCTTTTTTATTGCTGACCCGCACCTCCAGGGTGGCGCTAAGAGCTCCCATCTGCCGAAAAGCCCGCAAGACCTCCAGCATCAGCCTCAGGCCCACGCCCCGGCCTTGAAAGGGGGGCCGGACCGCCAGCCAGAAGACTCTGCCCTCGAAGGGGGTATGCTTGAATCCCAGCACAAAGCCGGCTATCCTTCCACCCACCTCTGCAACCAGGCTGGTGTAAGGGTGGTACTGGCAGAAGGCGCTGAATATGGCAGGATCATAACCACCCAAGACCTCCCGGTCTATCTCCACTGCCGCCTCCAGGTCTTTGGGCTGCAGCCTCCTGACCATTAGTGGCTCTTTTAGTATGCCGGTATCCATTCCGTCTATAAGCCGGCTGTATGCCTGCTCCTCAGTCCACATTTAACCTGCCATTGAATCCCGAGCGGAAATAGTTTATCAAACCCCGGCTAAATAGGCGAGGATGAGAAAGATCCAGATCCAGACAGCTCTGATCGCTCTGATATTATTACTGATCTGGTGGCAGGCCGGCCTGTGGTATCAGTCCCAACTCATTTCTGATGAAAGAGCCGAGGTTGCCGACCATCTCGCTTCGCACGGCAATTCCCTGGCTACAAGCATATCCTCACGCCTGGATAAGCTCAATGGACTGCATGCCTTCGTCCAGGCGGAGATGGGATCATCGCCCGAACTTCTAAATCAAAGGTTTTCCATCTTTGCCCGAAACAGCTACTCGGAAGACAGCGGCATCATCAATCTGGCCATAGCTCCGCAAGGGATCTTTAAGCATGTTTATCCACTCGATGCGATGCAGGGCATGATCGGCCAGAGCCTCTTTCGCGATCTCTCCCCCTCTTTCAGGATGGATGTTGAAAAAGCGATAGAAACAGGAGATATGGTCATCACCCCTCCTCATGAGATGAGACGGGGTGGCCTGGGGATTGTGGGCAGGAGAGCGGTTCTAGATAATGGAAGCTTCTGGGGGATAGTATCCATGACTATGGATGCTCGGAAAGTGCTGCAATCATCGGGATTGAACGCCACCTCCGGCGACCTTAATATGGCACTGAAAGACAGCCGGAGCCATGTTTTCTTTGGAGAGGAGAGCGTATTCCTCTCCGACCCTGTGATCCATAGAGTATTGCTGCCCGATAGCTACTGGGAGCTGGCGGCGGTGCCGGTCAGAGGATGGGCGGGATCGGTACAGGTGCCTCTGCGAATAGCTCAGATGGCGGGACTGATCATCATTGGGCTTTTGGTCATCCTTTATTATCTGGCCGCCAGCAGACAGGACTTTTTGAGCCAGACGATCCGGGAGAAGACATCCGATCTGGAAAAAGAGCTGGCGGAGAGAAAGAGGGCGGAAAAGGCATTGCAGGAGAGGGAATCGCATCTCAGGGCCATATTCGAGGCGGCGGAGAATGTGGCATTCATCATCGCCGAGGGCAAAAGCTCCGTGCCCCTCATCCTTGAGTTTTCTCCCGGAGCGGAGAAGATCTTTGGATACGGCAGGGAAGAGGTCATAGGAAGATCGATCTCAATTCTGCTCTCCTCCGGAGATCAGGATAAGCTGGCAAAAATCATATCCCGGATAAGAAATGAGAGCCGTCTCTCAGGATTTGCATCTTTAGTCAGAAAGAGCGAGGAGAGCTTTCCGGCCATGTGCTCTCTATATCCTCTCCTGGATGAGACGGGAGAGGTTTATGCCGCTCTCGGCGTTTGCATAGATATCACCGATCAGAAGAGGATGGAGGGAGAGCTGGTGCAGGCAAAAGAAGCCGCCGAAGCATCGTCCCGGGCCAAGGCCGAGTTCACGGCCAATGTCAGCCATGAGATGAGAACGCCTCTCAATGCAGTGATAGGCATGACCGATCTCTTGCTGGAGAGCGATCTCGATCCAGTCAAGAGGGATTATGTCCGGACCATTCGCAACAGCGGGCTGTCCCTGCTGTCCATAATCAATGAGATACTGGACTACTCCAAGATAGAAGCCAGGAAGATGGATATTGTGGAGGGAGCGGTAAATCCGCAGGAGATACTGGAGGCGGCCATGGAGCAGGTCGCCCCCAGGGCAGCAGAGAAGCGCCTGGAGCTGGCCTATATCCTGGCCGATGATCTGCCAGCGAGGATCTGGGGCGACGGCAAACGGTTGAGCCAGATTCTGGTCAACCTTCTCAGCAATGCCATCAAATTCACCGAGTCCGGGGAGGTCACAGTCTGGGTTGATCTTGATTCGGAAAAGAAGGCCTATCATTTTGTGGTCAAGGATACGGGAATAGGAATACCGGAGGATCGCATGTCCCGGCTCTTCCTGTCCTTCAGCCAGGTGGATACCTCTCTGGCCAGGAGGTACGACGGGACCGGCCTGGGACTGGCCATAAGCAGCAAGCTGGTCGGCCTTATGGGTGGCCGGATCTGGGCGGAGAGCAAGATCAATGCCGGTTCTCAATTTCATTTTACCATTCCGGCCAGGATGGACGATGCCCGTCTTAGGGCAGCAGAGGATCAATCCTCTGCCAATGGCCCGGATTACTCAGGGCTCACAGGCAAGAGGGCTTTACTGGTCTCCGGCATACAGTCCAGCCGGATGATGCTGGCCGGCCATCTCAGATCCTTTGGCCTGATCTGGGAGGAGGCAGCAACGGGCTGTGAGGCGGCAGAAAAGCTGGAGAAGAGCCGCTTCGATGTGGCCATTGCCGATTCCGATATCCAGGAGCCTGGCATCCTGGAAGAGAGCTTGAGTCGGCAGGATAATCTGGCATTGCCGCTGATAGAAGTGGGCTTTCTGGGGGACAAGGCCAGGTTTCCCGCCCCTAGAGTCAGCGTCTTTTTAGCCAAGCCCATCCGGGGCAAGCAGCTGGGAGGGGCATTGCGTCTCATCTTCGGGCAGAAAGAGGGCTATGCTGCCAGCCAGGTGCCGGCTACTCAGCCTGAGAAGTCATACTCCGACTATCGCATTCTCTTAGCGGAGGACAATCCGGTCAACCAGAAGGTGGCACTGGCCATGCTCAAACATCTGGGCTATAAAGCGGATCTGGCAGGCAATGGCCGGGAGGTGCTGAGCAGCCTGGAGCAGAAGGCCTATGACGTCATACTCATGGACATCCAGATGCCGGAGATGGATGGGCTGGAGGCGACGAGATTCATTCGCACCAGGCTGCCCTCCGCCAGCCAGCCCCGAATCATAGCCATGACTGCATTTGCCATGAAGGGAGACAGGGAGCAGTGCCTGGCGGCGGGAATGGATGATTACATTGGCAAGCCGGTGAAGATGGAGGAGCTGAAGAGAGTTCTGGAAAGGATGGGAAGCTCGGATTAGTCCTGGCGGGATCATATTCATTCTCACGATGCAATAAAATCCCGCTCAAAGCTATAAATAGCAGCAGGTGAAATGCCCTCTGTTTTGTAAGGCGCTTAAAGCCTGGCAGAGGAATCAAGATGAAACGATCTATACTGGTGATACTGCTTTTGGCAGTGGCCATAGCAGCCCTGGCACTGGTCTCATTCTCCCTTCCCACCGATCTCTCGGAAAAGAGCCAGAGCTGTCCTTCAGGAGGAAACTGTAGCGGTAACTGTAGCGGTAACTGTAGCGGCAACTGCAGCCATAGCTGCGGCGAGGGCGGCATCTGCTCTTCCCACTCCTCCTGCCAGGAGAATAATTCCCGGGAGAGCTGCTCAGGAGCCGGATCCTGCCCCCTGAAACAAGCAGCGAAAAAAGGCGGCTGCAGATCTCGCTGCTCGGCTTAAACCCGCCCCTTAAAATCTGTCGATAGACTTTTATGGCCGCCAGCATTCTAGCCTGGAAAAGGTGATCCGGCTTGATGGGAATCAATGAGATGGGATTCGAGGTCTTTGAGGAGATGCTCGACTATGCCGATGAGCTGCAGATAGAGGTCCACGAACTGGAGAACGGTGCAATTGTGGCTGATGCAGGGATAAAGGCCAAGG
>DAWB01000080.1:0-8375 GCA_002505805.1 Methanosaeta sp. UBA80
TCCGGGGGCATGAAGCAGAGGGTGGCCATCGCCCGGGCCCTGGTCAACCACCCCCGGGCTCTCCTCATGGACGAGCCCTTTGGCGCATTGGACGCCCAAACCCGCAACACCATGCAGTCGGAGCTATTACGAATATGGCAGGAGGAAAAGCAGACCGTGGTCTTCGTCACCCACAGCGTGGACGAGGCCATCTACCTCGCCGACAGAATTGTGATCATGTCCGCCCGTCCGGGCCGGATCAAGGACATAATCAAGATCGACCTTCCCCGCCCCCGCAACCGGACCAGTCCGGATGTCAACCTCATCCGGGACCGCATACTCTGCGACCTGCGCTCCGAGATAGTGACCTGCTAAAGATATGGTTTTATATCGCAAGAGCCCTTACATCAATGCCGGTTTTTCCCGAGGAGGAGCAGCTTGAAAGAGTCCAGATGGATGGAACTTCCCCGCATTGTAGCGGTAGGCGGCGGCGTTCTACAGGATCTGCCCCAGATCTGCTCCCGCCTGCACCTGGAAGGCCGGGCCCTGATCATCACCGGACCGCATACCCGGAATGTGATGGCCAAGGCCATAGAGGATCTTCTGGAGCCGGAGGGCTACCGGACTGAGATTCTCATCTGCACCGCCTCCCGGCTGGAAGAGGTGGATCGCGCAGAGAATGCTGCCCGGGAGAGCAGAGCTGGCTTTCTCATAGGGGCGGGAGGGGGCAGAAGCATCGACATCGCCAAGCTGGCCTCACTGAAGGCGGATCTGCCCTATCTCTCCATCCCCACCGCCGCCTCCCATGACGGCATCTGCTCCTCCCAGGCATCCCTGACTGTGAACGGCGAGGCCACATCGGTCCGGGCCCAGTCCCCTCTGGCCATAGTGGCAGACAGCAAGATCATCTCCCAGGCCCCGGCCCGGCTTTTAGCGGCAGGATGCGGCGATATCATCTCCAATTTCACTGCCATACTGGACTGGCAGCTGGCTCACAGGATGCGAGATGAGGAGTTCAGCGAGTACGCCTCCGCCCTCTCTGCCATGACCGCCCGGATGATAGCAGAGCGGGCCGCGGATATCCGGCCCGGCCTGGAGGAGTCGGCCCGAATTGTGATCAAGGCCCTTATATCCAGCGGCGTGGCCATGAGCATAGCCGGATCCTCCCGCCCCGCCAGCGGCTCGGAGCATAAGTTTGCTCATGCCGTGAACAAGATCGCCCCGGGAAGAGCCCTGCACGGAGAGCTTTGCGGCCTGGGAAGCATAATCATGATGTATCTGCACGGAGGAGACTGGAGGATGATCCAGCGAGCCCTGGAGAAGGTGGGGGCGCCCACCTCAGCGGCGCAGATTGGCCTGGAGCCGGAGACGGTAATCTCTGCCCTGGTCAGAGCCCATGAGATCCGGCCGGAACGCTACACCATCCTGGACTCCGGTCTGAACCAGATGGCTGCCGCCAGGGCAGCGGAGGCAACAGAGATCATCTGATTCGATGAGTTAAACGAATTATAATTGAAATATAATTATACAAAAGGAGATAAAAGATATGTCTGAGGCATCTACCCAAATTACCCTGATTGGAACCAAGCTGGCCAGCATCGGCATGGAGTTCACCTTCATCGGCCCCACCCCGGAGTGCGAGGGCTGCAAACTGCGAAATACCTGTATCAACCTGGAGCCCAGGAGGCGCTATCGAGTCCTGGGAACCCGGGGGGAACTGGTTCACGACTGCCCCATCCATGAGGCAGGGGTTCGGGCAGTGGAGGTGGCGGAAAGCCCCATCATCGCCGCCTTCGACGCCAGAAAGGCATTTCCGGGTTCCAAGATCGTATACGAGTCCATGAAATGCGATGACGCCTCATGCAGCATGTATGAGATGTGCCACCCCACGGGCCTGAAGGACGGAGAGAGATGCACCATANNTAGTAGAGATAGTGGGCGAGGCCCCCGAGGAGTGCCCGCGTGGAAATGTTCTCAAGCTGGTGGAGTTTCGCCGCTAGAATAAGAGTTCGATGAAGACCATCACCTACTCAAAAAATATTTTTATCCCGGTAACAGACCTCTGTCGCAATCGATGCGGCTATTGCTCTTTTCGCAAGGACCTGAAAGAGGCCCATCTGATCACAAGGTCACATGCCCTGCGGCTTATGGAGGAGGGCAGCATTGCCGGATGCAGTGAGGCCCTCCTGACCATGGGAGAGATGCCCTGGACCGTTCCCGGCTTTTCCCGGATGCTGTACTCCGAAAAAGTCTCTGATCTCATGGACTATCTGGTAGAGCTCTCCGAGCTGGCCATAGAGCTGGGCCTTCTGCCCCACACCAATGCCGGCCTGCTGGATGAGGACGACCTCTGTCGGCTGCAGCCTTATAATGCTTCCATGGGGCTGATGCTGGAGACCACTGCCAGGGTAGAGGCCCACGCCCGCTCTCCGGGAAAAGATCCCGGGCTGCGTCTGCAGTATATTGCCCTGGCCGGTCGCCTCCGGATTCCCTTTACCACCGGCATACTGGTGGGCATAGGAGAGAGCTGGCAGGATCGGCTGGATTCGCTGCAGAAGATCGCCCAACTCCATCACGAGTTCGGCCATATCCAGGAGGTCATCATCCAGCCCCTGGATCCGAAGATGGGAACTCCGTCAGAGCTCTGGCCCCGGCCAGCCATGAACGAGCTATGCCGGACGGTAGAGGCGGCAGGGAAGATCCTTCCTCAGGATGTGGCCATACAAGTCCCGCCGAACCTGGTCCAGCCCCTTGCCCTGCTCTCTTCCGGGGCCTCAGACCTGGGGGGCATCAGCCCGGTGACCCCTGATCACATCAATCCTCACCGTCCCTGGCCGGAGGAGAAGGCGCTAGAGGAAAAGCTGAAGGACTACTGCCTCCGAGAGAGGCTGCCGGTATATCCGCGCTTCATCTCCCTGGGCTGGCACGGCAGCAGAACCGACAGGCTGGTCTCCAGACTGGCCGGCAGCGACGGCCTGCGGGCGAAAAAGTATATCTTCTAAGGCGGATTGCACTCTACCTTGTGAAAAAGAATTGGCTTGAGATCGGCATCAGTTCCGGACTGGTATTCTTGATGATAGTGCTCATCTTGGCAGCGCAGATGGCTCTGCCGGCAGAGCTGAGGTCATCGGGCTTCGCCCTGATCGTCCTGCTCTTCATGGTAGCCATGGGACTGGCCGGGCTGAAACTGATGGACATGAAATGAGATTGGATACAGATATCAGATTAAATACAATAGGCAAGTCAAGTATTCAGCAAGTCAAGTATTTCCTGAAGCGGGGTTTTGGATGGCAGGGATTTTGGAGAGGCTCAAGCTCATAGGAAAGGCCGCAGAAGAGGATTATGCCGAGGTTGATCTGGGGCAGTTCGATGAGTCGGGCCGCTCGCCGGATATGATATTGAGGGTGGCGGAGCTGGGACGGGAGGATGCTCTGCCGGAGATCAAGCAGGAGATCTATGCCGGAAATATCATACTGGTGGACATAGCCGGTCTGAAGAGGGACAAGGCTGCCCTGGATCGGGCTATAGGGGAGCTGAAGAAGGCCATTGACGACATCTCCGGGGATATCGCCGGGGTCGGGGACGACCTCATCATTCTGGTTCCGGCCGGTATCAGGATCGACCGGGAGAAAGTGGTCGGGGGCAGGGATTGAATCTAACCACCACAGCCTGCTGTCCGGTCTGTTCTGCCGAGATGCAATTTTGTTGGGAGAGCACGGACATCCCCCATTTCGGGGAGGCCATGGTCATTGCCGGGATCTGCAATTGCGGTTACCGGCACAGCGACACCATTCTTTTGAGCCAGAAGGACCCGGTGCGCTATGCTCTGCCTGTCAGCGATCTCGCCGATCTGGATGCCAGGGTCATACGCTCCTCCAGCGGCACATTGCGCATACCTGAGCTGGGTGTGGACATCGAGCCCGGCTTTGCCTCCGAGTCCTATATCTCCAATGTGGAAGGAGTACTGGAGCGGGTCGAGGGTGTGGTGCAATTTGCCACCCGCTCTGCCCGAGAGGCGGGAAGCCAGGAGGCCACGGAGAAGGGTGAGGATATACTGAAGAAGATCGCCCTGGCCCGGGAGGGGCGCTTTTCATTAACCCTGATCCTGGAGGACCCTCTGGGAAACAGCGCCATAGACTGCGAGAAGGCGGTGAAGTCACCCCTCACCCCGGAGGATGCCGCAGCTCTCAAGACGGGCATGATCATTGTGGATGTTTCGGGCGAAGCATGAGTTTGCCGGACCCTCGCTTTTATCCTGCCAGGGATCCGCAACTGTCATAACCAATATATCATTTGATCCAATTGTAGATTGAGGAGGAGCCGGATGCTGGTCTTGAGCGGAGGAACGGGCACACCCAGACTTTTGATGGGATTAAAAGAGCTGGTCCCTCCGGAGCAGCTGTTCATAGTGGTGAACACAGCAGAGGACCTCTGGCTCTCCGGCAACTACATCTCCCCCGATTTGGACTCGGTGCTCTACACCCTGGCGGATATGATCGACGAGAAGAGATGGTGGGGCATCAAGGGCGACAGAACCTGGACCCATGACTTTCTGATCTCTCTGGGCCTGCAGGAGAAATTGGTCATTGGGGAGAGGGACCGGGCAGTTCATATCTTCCGCTCCGATCTCTTGCGCCGGGGAGCCAGTCTGAGCCAGGCCACCGGGGCTCTGGCGGAGGCCCTGGGCATAGCCCAGAAGGTGGTCCCCATGAGCGACGATCCCGTCTCTACTATTCTCTCCACTTCTGAGGGGCAGATGCACTTTCAGGACTTCTGGGTGGCCCTTAAGGGAAAGCCGGTGGTCTCAGGAATAAGCTTCATCGGCATGGACCGGGCCAGGCCAAGCCCGGCCTTTCTGGAGCGTCTGGACAGAGAAGAGACGGTCCTCATCGGCCCCAGCAATCCTGTGACCAGCATCGGCCCCATCCTTGCTCTGCCCGGCATAAGGGAGCGGCTGGCGAAAAAGAGGGTGGTGGCGGTGAGCCCGTTGCTGGAAGACCGCCCTGCCAGCGGCCCGGCGGCCAAATTCATGGCCGCCCTGGGGGCACCGGCTGGGGATGAGGGAGTGAGGTTGCTGCTGGGCAAGGTGGACCTCTTTATTGTAGACAAAAAGAGCAGCTATCCTGGAGAGTGCCGGCGCATGAGCACCCGCATGAAAACGAGAAGGGAGAGCCGGAAGGTGGCACAGGAGCTGCTGGCGATAATAGAGGATGCTTCGGGCCAAGACTGAATCCTGCCCCCTTTTCGCCGTCGATCCGATTGGTCTATATAGTCTATATATCCCTATAATAGATACAGGCAACAATATATTCTATTTGAATCAGCTTTTCATATCATTGCCGCTTTGCCTGGGCTGGTGGATTGATTGAACAAGCCAATCAGCATACTGCTTATAGCATTGATGGCCGCTGCAGCCGGCGGCAACCCGGCTCTGGCCATGGAGGCGGCTGCTATTTCTGGATCGACAACGGTATTGCCTTTAGCAGAGGGCGGTGGAGAGGTATTCAATGCAGAGCAGTCGGAATACCGGGTGACAGTCACTGGAGGGGGCACCGGTGTGGGCATGAAGAATATCGCCCAGAAAACCTCTGATATCAGCATGGCCTCCCGGGAGGTCACAGCCGATGAGATCAGCCAGTTCGGAGACCAGTTCCAGGAGACGCTCATCGCCTACGACGGTATAGTCATAGCGGTGAGCAAGGAGATCTATGAGGCAGGGGTAACCGCCCTGACCAGGGACCAGGTCAGGAGAATTTACGCAGGAGAGATCGGGAACTGGAAGGATCTGGGCGGCCCGGATGAGGAGATACTGGTTGCGGCACGGGAGATGGGCTCCGGCACCAGGGATACCTTCAATGAGGATATCATGGGGGACAAGAAGGCGGAGACGCCCGGCGTCAGCACCGTGGCCGGCAGCAATGCGGAGATTAAAACAGCCCTGACCGGAAGCGACAAAGCCATTGGATATCTGGGATTCTCCTATGCCGAGGATGGATCGGTTGGCTTGATCACCCTGGAGGGGGTAGAACCGACGGCCGAGAGCATCAAGGACGGAAGCTATGAGCTTGCCCGGAAACTTTATTTCTACACGTACGGCGATGCCTCTCCCGGGGCCCAGGCCTTCATAGACTTCATGACCGGGCCGGAGGGGCAGATGGTGGCCGAGGAGTATGGATTCGTGCCCCTGGAAAGTTCAAGGGCTCAGAGTGCGGATGGAGCAGCAAAGGAGGCGGAGAGTAAGCAGGCAGGACCTGCGGAGCCAGCGCCCGGATTTGATGCCGCTTTTGCTGTAGCAGGGCTCCTGGCCGTGGCTCTGGTATTCCTGAAAAGAAGGAGCTGAAATTTCAAGATCATAATTTTTTATATTTTTTTATCTATATCTGTAAATCAATTTAATTCTTAATAGCAGCAATTGGATCGTGATCTTGAGGCGTCAAGGCCAATTAATGGAACAATCGTTTCTGATGCCTGCAAGAGCCACTGGCCTTTCAGTATAAATCCCAAATTCCGCACTTTAAGTAAATCAAACCTGTGTGGGCTTGGCCGCCAGGATTTCAGTTCCTCACAAAATCCCACCTTCCAAAAAGCAAATAAGCTTGCACGCCGCCCTCACCAGCATGTCCCGCTTCCTGGTGGTCCTCGGCACCACCTCTCACTCCGGCAAGAGTACCCTTGTCGCTGCCATCTGTCGCCTGCTCTCTGATCGCGGCCTTAAGGTGGCTCCCTTCAAGTCCCAGAACATGNNCATGAGCCTCAACTCCTGGGTCACCCGCTCCGGAGGAGAGATGGGCATCGCCCAGGCGGTTCAGGCCTGGGCGGCGAGGGTGGAGCCCACGGAGAATATGAATCCCATACTGCTCAAGCCAAAGGGGGACCGCACCTCTCAGGTCATAGTCATGGGCCAGCCTGTGGCGGACAAGTCCGCAGCGGAGTATTACCGGGATATAGAGCCTCTCAAAGATGTGGTGGACAGGGCCATCGAGGAGCTGGAGAAGGAATACGACTACATCATCGTGGAGGGAGCGGGAGGAGCAGCGGAGATCAATCTCTTCGACCGGGATATAGCCAATATCTATGTGGCCCGCCACTTGCAGGCTCCCATTATCCTGGTGGGAGACATCGAGAGGGGCGGCGTCTTCGCCAGCCTCTTTGGCAGCGTAAAGCTCCTGCCCACCGACCTGCGGCCGCTGGTTCTCGGTTTGGTCATCAACAAGTTCCGGGGCGATCCGGGCATACTGGGAAGCGGCATGGCCAGGCTCACAGAGCTTACAGGCGTGCCTGTTCTGGGGGTTCTGCCCTACCTAGACCTGGCTCTGCCTTCCGAGGACTCGGTCTCACTGGGGGATAAGAGGTCCGGGCCGGCAGGGGAAAGCCTGGATATCGCCGTGATCCGCCTGCCCCGCATCAGCAATTTCACCGACTTTGAGCCCCTGGAGCGGCTGGCCCGGGTCAGATATGTCGGCCTCTCGGAAAATCTGGGCCATCCCGACGCAGTGATCATCCCCGGGACCAAGAACACCGTCTCCGATCTGCGGGAGATGCAGGAGAAGGGCATGGACCTACAGATCAAATCCCTGAAAAGCACCCCTATTCTGGGCATATGCGGAGGCTACCAGATGCTGGGCCGGGAGATCATAGATTGCGGCATCGAGGACACGGTTGGTGCAATGCCTGCTCTCGGTTTGCTGGATGCGACAACCCGCTTCGACCTCTATGAAAAGAAGACGGTGCAGGTGGAGAAGACGGTTACCGGCGGCGGCCCCATTCTTGAGCCCATACGGGGGCAGAAGGTCAGGGGCTACGAGATTCATATGGGCCTGACCAGCCCCTCTGAAGAGGGCGCCTTCGAGGACGACGGAGCGGTCTCAAGCAGCGGTATTGTGATCGGCACCTACCTGCACGGCCTCTTCGATAACGAAAACTTCCGGGCAGCATTTCTCGATTTTCTTCGCCGCGGCAAGAGAGCGGGCAGTGAAATAAATGAACCCTGCCGGAGGGGGGAAGATGAATGCGAGAGAGAAGCTGGAGAAGGATATGCCCTGGAATCGGACGGCTTTGCCCAGCTGGCAAGGGCAACTGCAGACAATCTGGATATGAAGAAGATCTATCAAATGCTGGATCTGGATTGATCTGAAGACCGGGCCACAACATCTTTTTTATCCTTGCTGAGCTTCTTGGGGCAGGATGAAACTCGGGGTTCTCTTTTCCGGGGGCAAGGACTCTGTCTTCGCCTGCCACCTGGCCAGGCAAAAAGATGAGGTCGCCTGCCTCATAACCATACGCTCTGACAATCCGGACAGCTACATGTTTCATACCCCGAACATCCGCTGCACGGACTTGCAGGCCAGGGCTATGGGAATTCCCATCCTCTCCTGGACTACAGCGGGCAGGAAAGA
>DAWB01000080.1:8380-23665 GCA_002505805.1 Methanosaeta sp. UBA80
ATATCCGCCGCTAGGGAGAGATACGCAATCGAGGGAATAGTCACAGGGGCCATAGAGTCGGTCTACCAGGCATCCCGGGTACAGAGGATCTGCCGCGACCTGGGATTATGGTGCTGCTCACCAATCTGGCAGGCCAATCAGATCGATTATCTCTATCTCCTGCTCAAGGAAGGCTTTTCTGTCATAATCTCCGGGGTCTATGCCTATCCCTTTGATGCCTCCTGGCTGGGCCAGACCCTAAATGAGGAGCGTATCCGGGTCCTGGCGTCCTTCCAGAAGAAATATAAGATCAATCCCTCCGGAGAAGGGGGAGAGCTGGAGACCCTGGTGGTCGACGGCCCCATCTTTCAACAGAGAATTGAGATCCTAAAGGCCTCTCAGATCTATGCTCATCACCGGGGGCAGTTCATCATCGAAAAAGCTGGCCTGGCCGAAAAGAGGGGGCGGCAAGAAAACCCCGAGCCCAGCCATCCGCCTGCAGGCCACCATCGCCTCCTGCAAGCCTCAGAAAGGGCGGAGAAAGGAAGCAGCAAGATTCTATTGGTCGATCTCTGCGCCGCGCCAAACAGCCTATTTGAATGCGAGTTCGTTTATCCCATCCGAGCAGCCCTTAAAGAATATGGATACGGCTCAGATATACTGCACTATTCCATGCTCACTCCCCAGGCTATCGATTCTTATGAAAAGATCATCCTCTGCGGAACCCCTCTCAAGGACGATGGCTATCTCTGTCATTTAGATCATCTTTACTGGATCAGAGACTGTAGAAAGCCTTTGATGGGAATCTGCGCCGGCATGCAGGTGATTTCCGTCATCTATGGAGGCTGCATCCTCCCCTGTCCCGCCATAGGCCTGATGGAGATAGAGATCCACAGGGAGAGCCTTCTGCTGGGAGAGCCCCGGTCCCTGGAGGTCTACCAGCTTCATAATCATGCTGCCACTCTTCCCCAGGGATTCTCACTCATTGCCGGCAGTGGTGATGCTGCTCTGGCCTTCCAGCACCCATGCCTTCCTACCTTCGGCCTATTATTTCATCCTGAGGTTAGATGTCGCTGGATACTGGAGCGCTTTGCAAAGCTCCCGGGATAGATTCTCCCCTTTGGGCAGGAATCTATACTGCCGGAAGATGGATTCCTACGAAACCGATTTATGTAATGAATCCTCACAATTAGATTGCTATGCCTGACTACTCTCTCAATCAGTTCCTGGCCTCGGCCGGGACGCCTCTCCTGGACATTGAGATCTGCGATGTAACCCTTCGCGACGGCGAGCAGATGCCGGGAGTGGTCTTCAGGGCGGACGAGAAGCTGGATATCGCATTGCGCCTGGATGAGATCGGAGTAGAGGTCATAGAGGCCGGCTTTCCCGTGGTCTCCCCGGCGGAGATGAATGCAGTGCGGGAGGTCTGCAATCTGGGTCTGGATGCCAGGATATCAGCACTCTCCCGTTCGGTCAAGAAGGATGTCGATGCTGCTCTGCAATGCGGCGTGGATATGATCAGCGTATTTATTGCCACCTCCGATCTTCATTTAAAGCACAAGCTGCATATGAGCTGTCCCGAGGCCATATCCTGTGCCCTGCAGACGGTGGAGTATGCCAAGGATCACGGCCTGATTGTGCGCTTCTCAGCCGAGGATGCAACACGTACTGATTTTGAGATCCTGAAAAAGCTGTATAAGAAGGCAGAAGAGTATCATGCCGATTACATCAGCGTGGCCGACACCGTGGGCATCATGAATCCACGAACGACCTATTACATGATCAGCGAGCTGAAGAAAGCGGTCAAGATTCCCATATGCATGCACTGCCATGATGACCTGGGAATGGCTCTNNCTGGCCAATACCCTGGCCGGAGCCGAGGCTGGGGCCAAGCAGCTGCATACCACGGTCAATGGCATAGGCGAGCGCAGTGGAAATACGCCACTGGAGGAGCTGCTGGTGGCCCTGCGACTACAATACGGCCTGGAGAGATATGATCTGACCAAGATAAAGGATCTCTCCAAGCTGGTGGAGACCTACTCTGCAGTTCCCGTGGCCAGGAATAAGGCGGTGGTGGGGACCAATGCCTTTGCCCACGAGTCGGGAATTCATGTAGCAGCCGTGCTGGAGGAGCCCAGAACCTATGAGCTGTACTCTCCGGAGATGGTGGGCGCGGCCAGGCACATCATCATTGGAAAGCACACCGGATCCAAGGCTCTCAAGTACATCACCCAGAGGATGGGCTATTATCTGAAAGACGAGGAGCTGGTGGACCTCTCCGAGAGAGTGAAGATGTGCAGCGAGTTCAAGCATGCTATAAACTGCGAGGAGCTGCGAAAGCTGATCCTCAACATGGACAATATCGAGGTTATCTATCCCGGGCCTTGATATATTTCGATTGAAAAAATGCTGATTTTCCGGTTTGAGATTGTAGCGATCTAAAGCGGCTATCTTCAAACCACTAAATCTTAATAGCAACATCTTGCAGCAGAGCTATCTTGAGGCAGAGCCTATAATGATAAGGTCATCAAATCCCAGCCGACGATGGCTGGGACCCCGGAAAGCTCAATGACCTGCTCCGCCATCTGATCCTCGCACCCGGCTGTCTGGGGGTAGAGATGAGTGAGGGCTACCCTCTTGATTCCACTGTCCTTGATCATGCATCCCAATTTTTTAGGCGTGCTGTGATTGGTGACATCAAAGGGCTCGGGAAATGAACACTCATGCACCAGAAGATCGGCATCCTTGGCCAGGGCAGCCACGCGGGGGGAAGGCTCGGTGTCTCCGGAGTAGACCACCACCTGATCCTCCGCCTCCAGACGGAAGGCCAGAGAGGGCAGGCTGTGCAGGGCCTCCTCGGCGAAGATGTCAAAGTTCTTCAGGCCGAATGAGTCCATGGGGTACAGCTCCCGCACTGCCACATCCATCTCCCCTAGATTGGGGTAGAGCCGCCTGGCCGAGCTGATGTAATCATCGGTTCCCTCCGGGCCGAATACCTCCAGGCCGGGCATATCCGCCAGATAGCGGGCGTTGGCCAGGGCCAGCAGATCTGAGACATGATCCAGATGAAGATGGCTGAGCAATACTGTATCTATGGCCTCTATGCTGGCTCCAATCTGATCCAGCCGCAGAAGGGTACCAGCCCCGCAGTCCAGGAGAAGCTGCTGGTCGGACTCCACCAGGATCGCCGCCTGGGAGCGGCCGGGCTGGGGTATGCCCACCCCGGTTCCCAGCAATGTGACCTTCAGGCTCATGCCCCTCTTCTAAGAGGCCAATGGTAAATAACGGTATCCTTCGATTGCTTTGAAAGATGTCTGAAGCTTAAAGAAGGGGTGAGAAGGCGGGACGGAAACTCTGCTATGCCAATTGTCCGCACCCGCTTGCCCTGTCAGCTAAATCAGGCCATACCCTTACGCCACTCACTCCTTCTGCATCCCTGCGCCAGGAGCATATCGCAGCCTGCTCGCCTCTATGATCCTGTCTGCCAATCTCGAGAGGGGCAGGCTTTGCAGATAGATCCGCCCCGGCCCCTTCAATCGGGCCAGGAAGATGCCCTCTCCTCCCAGGAGGGCATTCTTGAAGCCACCCAAAAATTGTATATCATAGTCCACGCTGGCGGAAAAGGCGGCCAGGCATCCGGTATCCACTGCCAGAGATTCTCCTGCTAAAAGCTCCCTCTCCAGAATGGTTCCTCCGGCATGGATGAAGGCCATGCCGTCTCCCTCCAGCCTCTGCAGTATGAAGCCCTCTCCCCCGAAGAGCCCCGCCCCGAGCTTCTTGGTAAAAGCCACCTCGATCTCTATGCCCCGGGCGGCGCAGAGGAACGAGTCCTTCTGACAGATGATCTTGCCCTCGAATTGGGATAAGTCCAGGGCCAGAATCTTTCCCGGATATGGAGCGGCAAAGGCCAGCCTCTTCTTTTCCTTGGCACGATTGAGAAAGGTGGTAATAAAGAAGCTCTCCCCAGCCACCATCCTCTTGAAGCCCTTGAACAGGCCGCCCCCGGTGGAGGTCTGCATCTCAATGCCCTGATCCATGTAGAGCATGGCACCCGCCTCGGCCCGGACTGCTTCTCCGCCGTCGAGCTCAATCTCCACCGCCTGAATATCATCTCCGATTATCTTGTAGTCTATTGCATCAGACAAAGCAGATCACTTCGAGGAGATCTCTCTGTCATCCCGTATAAAATTTTATGGAGGATAATAGTGGCTTAGGTAGGCGGAAAAGGCTGGCGATCCGGCATGGATCAAGGATAAATAGCCTCTCTCTAAAAAGGCAGAGATATGCATAGGCAGATAGAAGATGCTCTAGCCAATCTGAAATCTTCTCTCCCACAAAAGCAGGAAAAGATCAAAGCCATTCTCTTCCGATATGCCCGAGGGGAGATGGGCCTCGATCAGGCCTACTATGAGCTCCTGGATGATGATCTGATTGCAATGCCTCAGAGGTGCGCCGTCTTCGCCAAAGTCCCTCTGAGCGAAGAGGATGAACTCCGGCTGAAAGAGAAGATCAAAGGCCTGACCTCTTGAAAAAATGGTTGAGGCTTTGAGCCTCATCACGACTTAGCTCATTCCACAGTCACGCACTTGGCCAGGTTTCTGGGCTTGTCTATGGGCAGGCCGAGCTTGTTGGCGGTATAATAGGCCAGAAGCTGCACCGCCACGGTGCAGAGCACTGCAGAGTATATCGGCCTAGTTTCGGGCAGCTCGATGATCCGGCTGGCCACCTTGGCTATATCCGGATCCCCTTCCGTGGCCAGGGCCACCACATCAGCTCCCCGGGCCCGTACCTCCTTGATGTTGGACTGGATCTTCCTGCCGCAGGTGGCCAGGGCCACCACCGGTGTCTTCTCCGTGATCAGTGCCAGGGGACCGTGCTTGAGCTCCCCTCCGGCATAGCCCTCGGATGGAATGTAAGCGATCTCCTTCATCTTCAGGGCTCCTTCCAGGGATATGGGATAAAGATAATCCCTGCCGATGAAGAAGTAGCATCCGGCATGGGCATAGCTCTCGGCTATCTTTCTGATCTCCTCCCTCTTCTCCAGCACCCTCTGCACCAGGCCGGGCAGCTTGGTCAGCTCTATGAGCATCTTTCTGGCCTGATCGGGGGTGAGATGGTCGCGGGCCCTCCCCAGTCTTATGGCCAGGAGGATGATAGCCACAAGCTGCGAGCTGAATGTCTTGGTAGCGGCAACGCCGATCTCCGGGCCGCAGCGGGTGTAGATGGTCCCGTCTACAAGGCCGGTAACAGTGGAGCCCACCACATTGGTTATGGCCAGGCTCCGCCCGCCGCAGGTCTTGGCCTTCTTCAGAGCCAGCAGTGTGTCTGCCGTCTCGCCGGACTGGGTGATGCCCAAAAGCAAAGTCTTTGGCCGGAGCTGGAGGTTGATGAATTCAGATGCCACCTCCACATCCACCGGCAGGCCTGCCGCCCGGGCGAAGAGGTTTTTAGCCAGCATACCGGCATGGTAGGATGTGCCGCAGGCGATGATGGAAACCCTCTCCAGCCCACTGATCTCCTCATCGCTCATTCCCAGATCCAGCCTTGCCTCTCCATCGATCTCTGAGATGCGGCCGGCTATCGTTTCCCGGATGGCTCGGGGCTGCTCATGAATCTCCTTGAGCATGAAATGAGTGTAGCCGCCCTTCTCCGCTGCGTCCGCATCCCAGGTGATGCGCTCGATCTCCACAGCGCGAGGCATTCCTCTTGCATCCAGAATTTCTACCCGGTCGGCATAGACTCTGGCGATATCCCCTTCCTTCATGCGGATCACATCTCTGGTATAAGAAAGGAGGGCTGGAACATCAGAGGCTAAATAAAATGCGCTTTTGCCCTGGCCCAGGACCAGGGGACTATCCTTCCTGGCACAGACCAGATAGGGAGAGCTGGCAGCCAGAACGGCCAGGGCATAAGAGCCCTCCACATGCTCCAGGGCCTTGATTGTCGCTTCCAGAAGATCTTTTTTATAATAAAAATGAATGAGATGAGCCAGTACCTCGCTGTCCGTCTCGGAAGAGAACTGGTATCCCATCCCAGTGAGATGGTCTCTTAGCTCCAGATAATTTTCAATGATGCCGTTATGAACGATGGCGATCTCGCCGGAGGTATGGGGGTGGGCATTGATATCGCTTGGCCGGCCGTGTGTTGCCCAGCGGGTGTGGCCTATGCCCATGCCCTCTCCCGGGCTGCCACGCATCTGGTAGATCTTTTCCAGATCGGCTATGCGTCCGGCTGACTTCAATACCTCTATATTCCCATCAGACTTGACTGCCACTCCCGCCGAGTCGTAGCCCCTGTATTCCAGCCGCTTCAGGGTGTCAAAGAGTATAGGCCCGGCAGGCTGATCGCCGATATAGGCCACAATTCCGCACATCAGCCCATCACCCTGCTCTCCCTCTCAATATTGCCGCGAATAGCGCAGCCTGAATCTATGCGCGCGCCGCTGCCTACAACAGTTCCGGCATGGCTCATCACTCTGGCTCCTGCCGTCACGTTGTCGGATAGTATGGCACCGAATTCGGCCCTTAAAAAGGCCTCTTCCACCTCGACCACGCACGGCCCGCTCTCCACAACCATCTGATCCCCCAGGATGGAGCTTGCCCCCACCACCGAGTCCGATATTATGGCTCCCGATCCGACGCGGGCATCGTTCATGATGATGCTGTTTCGAACCTCGGAATGCGGTCCGATGCGAGCCGAGTCGCCGATTGATGTGGAGGGGAGAATGACTACGCCCGGACCTATATCGCAGTCTTCTCCTATGGAGACCGGGCCCACCAGGTAGGAGCCAGAACGGATGATGCTCCCCTCTCCTACCTCAACCGGCCCTTTTATCTTTGCTCCCTCTTCCACCTCGCCCTCGATCTTCATATCTTTCAATCCCAGAGCCATGGCATTGGCATGGAGCAGATCCCAGGCAAATATGGCATCAGCCCATACTCCTTTGCCTATGAGAGGAACGATCTCTTTTCCCTCGGCAATCATCTGAGATATGGTCTCAGTCAGCTCATAGGAGCCGCGCTCGGACAGGGGCGTGTTGTGGATATCCTGGAATATCTCCGGGCTGAATTTGTAGGCGCCGGTATTCAGTATTCCTGAGCAGGGCCTCCCAGGCTTTTCTACTATGGCCTTGACCCGCTCCTGCTCCACCATCAAGACACCATAGTCTCCGCTATGGCGGCGCAGAGCGGCGAGGATGACATTGTCTCCCCGGGCGGAGATCAGCTCTGATACCGCTCTGGAGTCTATGAGATTGTCACCGTTGACCACTAAAAAAGGCTCATCTATGTAGTCCTCGGCCTTGCCCAGGGCGTGAGCCGTGCCCAGGAGCTCATTCTGTTCCAGATAGGTGATATTAACCCCGAAATCAATGCCATCCTCGAAATAGTCCATGACCCTCTCTTTCTGATAGCCGACCACGATATAGAGATCATGAACGCCGTTTTCCGCCAGGGCGTTGATCACATGCTCCATGAATGGCCGGTTTCCCACCGGAAGCATGACCTTGGATCTGGTCTGGGTCAGGGGCCTGCACCTGCGGCCTTCTCCCGCCGCCAATATAACTGCTTTCAAATCTATCACAGCCAGGATGTCTCGAACTAAGACATGTTGCAGGGCTGGCTCTTGACCTTTTCGGTTAAGATTTCATAAAATATATGAAGTGATGGGCTGCCAGAAGGCCAAGAAGAGCCCAGTCTTTTATAGGAGCAGAATAGGAGGAGGTGCAGAGAAGAGGACGAAGGCGGAGGATGAAATGAGGATATTGGTGATTCCAACCACGGACTGGATCAGGCATCCCGTCCCCAATAGGCTCAATTTCATCTTCGATATTCTGGCTGAGGAGCACGAGGTCTACGTCCTGCACTTCGGCCTGAAGAGGTTCGCTGATCTTGAAGCAAGGCAGACCAGGTGCACCCTCCTGCCGGCGGACTGGATCAGAGCGGAGGACCCCTCCTTGTATTATATCCTCAACTTTCCCTATCACTTATGGAAGATCAGGCAAATTTCCCGCCGCCTGAAGATCGATGTCATCCTCTCCGCCAATATTCTGCCCTCCTTTGCCGCCAACTTTGCCGGAGTGCCTGTGGTCTTCGATTATCTGGACCATCTGGAGGAGTCGGCATCGGTCTATTATCCGGGATCGGCTCTAGGGGAGGTGGTCAAGCAGGTGGTAAGAAGAATAACCAGGTACAACCTCCGCCATGCCCGATCCGTGATCACCGTCACCAAAGAGCTGTCCGATTTCCTCTATGATCTGGGAGTCAAACAGGTAACCGTAATCGCCAACGGCGTGGATACACAGGCTCTTCAGCCGCTGCCCAAGGAGGAGGCCAAGAGCAAGCTGGGCCTCTCGGGCCCTGTCTTGGGTTATGTGGGGTCGCTGGAGCACTGGGTGGACCTGGAGAGCGTCGTCTCGGCCCTGCCTAAAATCGATGCCACATTGCTGGTGGTGGGGCCGGGTCTGTTTACCGATTACGGGGACAAGATAAAGAGAATGGCAGAAGAGTTGGGGGTAATTGACAGGGTTGTCTTTACCGGAGCGGTGAAGTATCAGGATCTGTCGCGATATATCTCGGCCATGGATATCGGCCTCAATCCCCTGAAGATGATGAAGAAGAACGAGTATGCTGCCGGGGGCAAGGTCTTCAACTACCTATCCTGTGGCCGTCCGGTGCTCTCCAGCCGAATGGTCTCTCTGGAGAGGCTGCTGGGGGATGAGATATATTATTATGATGATGTGGAGAGCTTTGTGAAAACAGCGAACATGATTTTAAATAAACCGCAGGATGAGGAGACGAATCGATCTGTAGCTCTTAAATACGACTGGAAAATTTTGGCACAAAATTATGGATTTCTATTGGCAGCTAACGTCCGTCAAAGGAAATGGGAGTAAAAACATGAATAGAAAAATCGAGGATTATCAATATTTTCAGATTAATACCATTCGGAGGATATATGCTTCATAGTATTCTATTTAAGATGGGTTATTCAGTAAAAGACAGGGATTTCCTTAAATGCTATAAATTTGTAAAAAAGAATGAGTATGAGCCCGCGAAAGTTCTTGAAGAGTTGCAGGAAATGTGGTTGAAGAAGATTATTCATTATTCCTACAATAAAGTTCCGTATTATCACCATCTATTCAAGAATCTAGATATTAAACCGGAGCAGATTCAATCAGTGAATGATTTAGAAAAAATACCGATCTTGACCAAAGATATTATTCGTACCCATTATGATCAATTTAAACCTCTTAGTCTCCAATCACAAAGGTGGGTTGGAGGATCCACCGGAGGATCTAGTGGGGAGCCACTTCAGTATAGAATGACAAAAAGGGATGAGACGCTCGGACTGGCTATGATGTATGCTAATTGGGGGTATGCAGGTTATGAATTGGGAGATAAGGTAGCAATTATTGCAGGTTCCTCGCTATGTCCCACAACTAAGGTCAAGTTTATCGATAGCATGAAAGCTTTCATGCTTAATGAGAAGAGGATATCCTCTTTTGATTTGAGCGAGCAAAATCTGTTTAAAATTGTCAGACAATTGAATAAATTCAAGCCAAGATATATTCGTGGCTATGCTTCCGCAATCTATCTTTTTGCTAGTTTTATTAAAGAAAAAGAATTAAAAATAGATTTTCAACCGGATGGCATCTTCACAACATCAGAAGTCCTCTTTGAGCACCAAAGGGAGATTATAGAAGAATCCTTTAGGTCCAGAGTATTCGATCAGTATGGCTTAAATGACGGTGGTGTATCTGCATATGAATGCGAAATGCATAGTGGCATGCACATTGATATTTTAAGATCGGTAATGGAGATAGTTGATGATAATGGCTATAGAGTAAAGGAGGGTGCAGAAGGCCATATCCTGGCCACTAGCCTGCATAATTTTGCGTTTCCATTCATAAGATATAATACGGGGGATCTTGGAATCTTATCCGCCGAAACTTGTCCCTGTGGGAGAAAGACGCAACTCCTAAGCAAGTTGATAGGAAGGGTAAGCGATTTCATTCATACTCCCAATGGAAGAATAATTCACGGGACATTTTTTTCGAAGATCTTCTGGGAGAGAAGTTGGACCAAACATATCCAAATAATCCAAAAAAGCAACGAAAAACTCGTAATCAGGATCGTCCCCCAAAGACAAGATGAAGTCGACTTTGCTGACCTAGAAAAAATAAAGCACATTATATATAAACGAACAGGCCCGATAAATTTGGATTTTGAAATAGTAGACAATATACAGACAACGCCTGCCGGCAAATGGAGAATTATAATTAGAGAGGGTTTACAATGAGATTTAAAAAGCTCCTCATTCTCTCGCCCGCTTTTCCTGACGAAATGAACAATAGCATTGACGGTATATTCGTCAAGGAGCAAGTAGGATGCATCAAGGACTATTTTGAGGAGGTTCATGTGATTGCACCTAATACCATATGGAGAAAATACCTGCAAAAAAGATATTTTGAAAATTATAGCTGGGATAATGTCCATGTTTACTATCCGACTGTTGCCAATCTCCCTCAACCTTATATACCCCAGCAATTAAAAAAATTATGGATAAAGAAACTAACGTGGGATATCCAAAATTTAATAAAATCTGAGCTAATAGCATTTGATCTCATCCATGCTCATTATACCTGGTACCCAGGTGCTCTAGCAATAGAACTTAAGAAATCGTATGCAGTTCCTGTAGTCATAACCGAGCATACTCATATTACATTGAGAAAAGCCCTTGAGAAGAGAGATCCAAATTTCCTTGATACTTGGCAGAAGAGTGATGCAATTATATGCGTTAATCAAAATGATTTAAGTAAATTTTATTATTATAATAATAAATCTTTCTATATACCAAACGGTTTTGATGAAAAGAAAGTGAAGGAATTTGATAAAACTAAATGTAGAGAGAAGCTAGGGCTTGATAGGGAGATCAAGATCTTGTTTTCTTNNTTTGGGTACCTTAAGCGAAGTTAAGGGACATAGTTTTTTAATAGAGGCAATGAAGGAGATTACCAGGAAAAGAAAGGATGTCCTTTGCCTGATAGCTGGCTCTGGTCCACTTAAGGAAAAGCTTCAAAGAAAGATAGACGATTCACAATTGGACGACCAGGTAAAGCTAAAGGGATTCGTTACCAATGAGCAGGTATGCCTTCTAATGAATGCATGTGATATTTTTGTTCTTCCTAGTCTTTCAGAGAGCTTTGGAATAGTTCAAGTAGAAGCTCTTGCTTGCGGAAAGCCAGTTGTGGCTACTAGAAACGGTGGAAGCGAAGAGATAATTATATCCGAGGAGTATGGATATCTTGTAGAGACTAGAAATGCGATGCAATTAGCAGAAAAGATCATTCAAGCATTGGATAAGAATTGGAATGAAAAGGTTATAAGGGAATACGCCTCTAACTTCACATGGGAAAAAATTTCTAAAGAAATAGTTTCAATTTATGATGATTTAAAAGAAGGAATCCATGAATAAAGAAGTACGGTGGAAGGAGACGTCAGATTACAAAAATGGCTCTTTCGAGCCAACGGATAAAAAAGAAGCCCAGCCAATTAGTATTAGCAGCGGATTAATTGCTCGCAATACGCTAATAAACCTGATCGGTCTCGCATTGCCCCTGCTTGTTGGTGTAGCAACTATTCCGTTGGTCGTTAGAGGGCTAGGAACTGAGCGTTATGGTCTGCTCTCTCTTGCCTGGGTGGTTCTTGGATATTTCACAATTTTCGACTTGGGCCTTGGCAGGGCCATGACCAAATATGTGGCTGAAGCCTTGAGCAAAGGAGAGACCGATCAAGTACCTCAGATCATCTGGACAGCTGTCACTTTTCAAGCTGCTCTGGGTCTCTTGGGTGGCCTTGTTTTATTTTGGACAACCGACTTGTTGGTGGAGTGTGTCCTGAATATCCCTCCAGAACTTATGAGGGAGGCTAAAGATACATTGTATCTGCTTGCTGTTTCCGTCCCATTCGTCCTAGTATCCATATCCTTTAGTGGCGTTCTGGAAGCAGCCCAGCGGTTTGACCTCGTAAATTTAGTAAGGATACCTTCTAGCATCTTAACCTTTATTCTTCCTCTGGTTGGATTATATCTAGGATTTGGTTTACCGGGCATCGTTACCTTAATTCTTCTGGCCAGGATTGGAACATTGGCTGCTTTTATTGTCATGGACCTTCGAATTGTTCCAAAGATAAGAGAATATTCTATTTCACTCGCGCGTTTCTCTAATCTTTTCGCTTATGGGGGATGGGTCGTGATAACTAGTGTTGTAGGGCCGATACTAGTTTACTTAGACAGATTCCTTATAGGCTCGCTTCTTACGATCGCCGCGGTAACATATTACACAGCACCCTATGAGGCAGTTACCCGTATCTCGATTATTTCATTAAGTCTTTCGACAACATTATTCCCTGCTTTTAGCGCCATGGAAGGTATTAGAAATAGGCAGCAACTTGGTGTTTTATTTGTGCGTTCCATCAAATATGCGTTCTTGATTTCTGGAGCAATCGTTGTCGTGGTAATAGTTTATGCCGGGCAGATCCTGCAGATCTGGTTGGGCAGTGACTTCGCCATTGAAAGCACAGAATCAATGCAGGTTCTTGCATTAGGTGTGCTTATTAATTCTTTTGCATATATCCCATTTGCGCTACTTCAAGGAGTAGGACGCCCAGATCTTACAGCAAAGTTTCATTTAATTGAACTTCCAATCTATGTTGGGATTGCCTGGGTCTTAGTGAGCGAATATGGCATTGTAGGCGCAGCAGGAGCCTACACTATTCGTGTACTGGTAGATAACGTTTTGCTATTCATGGCTGTATTTAGAGTCTGTCAGCTTCCCTGTCGCCTATTGACAGAAGCTAGCATGAAACTTTCGGTTGCTGGGATAACAATGTTCGCATTTTCTATGTATGGGATAAAAAAGGCTGCCTTTGCTCTTCCCATAGTAGTACAGTCTCTGCTCTTAATTTGCCTATTTGCATTATTTTCCTGGGCTGTTTGGAATTTCGTATTTGATGATCTGGATCGAGGAGCTATATGCAAGATGTTAAATCTCAAGAAAATCATGAAAAGGGCACCATGAAAGATAATGAAGGCATTCGTGTAAAAGATGCTAAAAATTGCTTGCTTTGCGGAAATGAAGGAATATTATTATATAATGATCTGCGAGATCCTCTTTTCAGCGCTCCCGGCATCTGGGCGCTGATGCAATGCCCAAAATGTCAGCTATTCTGGCTCAATCCGCAGCCAATCCCCGATGATATTGGAAAACTCTATTCTACTTATTTCACGCATCATAAGCCGAATAGCGATCCAAAGCTGATTATGGGAGGATTTCGCAAATTTGTGAGGGAAAGCATTCTTCAATATAGTTATAACTATAAAATGGATGGTTCGAACAGTGCTATTGGTTTGATTTTTAGCCGCATAGGATTCCTAAAAGAGATTGCAGGAAGCTGTGTTCGCTGGATTGAAGCTATTGAAATGGGGCGTCTACTTGATGTAGGTTGTGGAGATGGATCATTCCTCAATCGCATGAAACAGCTAGGCTGGGATGTAATGGGCGTCGAGCCTGATGGGAAGGCTGTTTCTGTAGCACGTGAGAAATTTGGTCTGGAGGTCTTTCATGGATCTTTAGAGGAAGCTAAGTTTTCCGATATGCAATTTGATGCGATCACCATGAACCACGTAATCGAGCATGTTCCAAATCCGATTGAGCAACTAACGGAGTGTCTTAGGGTATTGAAGCCAGGAGGCAAGCTGATGGTAGCAACGCCCAATATCAATAGTTTGGGACATCATGTATTTGGCCAGTACTGGCGCGGACTGGAGGTCCCCCGTCATATAACGCTCTTTTCCCCGCCAGCATTGCGATCATGTACGGAGAGAGTTGGCCTGAATGTTGAGGATCTGCGGACTGCGTCTTGGAGTGCTCCTTGGATGTGGGCAGCCAGTAGCTTTATCCGGAGAGACGGTATTCTCCCCGGCGGTTTGCCGAAAGACTTGAGTCTTTGGATGCGGCTGCAGGGCATGGCATTTCGTATAAGAGAGCATGGGATTAGAGGGCCGAGAGAATCGGGCGAAGTTTTGATCATGATGGCGAGGCGGTAATAATGGACACAAATATAGATCGCAAATGGCCAAAGATAGCCATCATAGTGTTGAACTGGAACAAATGGCAGGATACTATTGAGTGCTTGGAATCTGTGTATCAGATAACATATCCGAATTATGAGGTCATATTAGTGGATAACGGCTCGGAGGATGAGTCCATTCAGAAGATAGAAGAATACTGTGAGGGGACGATCACAGTAACATCGGGATTTTTCAACTATGAACCAAAGAATAAACCAATAAAAATTATAGAATATACAAAATCTGAAGCGGAACGTGGCAATGGAGGGAAGTTTGAAGATTTGCCAACAGATAGGAAAATGATTTTAATAAAAAATGATAAAAACTACGGTTTTGCTGAGGGAAATAATATAGCAATGAATTATGCATTAAGTGCTCTCAAACCCGATTATATCCTGCTTTTAAACAACGACACCGTGGTTGATAGAGAATTTTTATCTGAACTAGCGAATACCGGTGAAAGCTATGAGAGTGCAGGAATTATTGGCCCAAAGATATATTATTACGATGATCCAAAAAGAATATGGGTAGCCGCACCTTATGGGAATATGGGGAAAATAGACTGCGGAGAATTCAAGGGCATAACAGAAGTCAAATGGGTTGTAGGTTGTGCTTTCTTCTTAAGAACAAGTACAATCAATGAAATAGGTTTGTTTGATCCTGATTTCTTTTTATACGGCGAAGAATCTGACTATTGCATGAGAGTTCATAAAGCAGGATATAAAATGTATATCACTAACAGTTCCTTGATTTGGCATAAGGAACCCTTAGAGGGGAAGATAAAGCCATATCAGGTTTATTATGAAAACCGTAACACGATTCTCTTATGGTATAAAAACTATCCTCGTATAAAGTTTTATATATATCTAATTGTTTTTAATGTTAGGCCGTTTAGGTTGCTTCGGCTGCTTAGAGATGGAAGATCTAATCTCATTTCTCCAATGCTTTTAGGTTTAAAAGACGGCGTCCTATGGTGTTTTGGAATAAAAAAAGCAGGCAGAAGTAATTATATAAAATTAAAATAAACTAAATATATTGGAATGACCTCTCTCACACTTTTAAATTTATCCCACATTCCGCAGTTTCAGTTCATCCCGTAATAATTTTTGCATTCTTGTCCCAACAACAATAGGATTGTCTTCTGCGGTCCGCTCAGATTCACGCTGACTTTAATGA
>DAWB01000061.1:0-713 GCA_002505805.1 Methanosaeta sp. UBA80
CAAGGGAGATGCCTTGCTCGCCTGGGAGAAATATGACGAGGCGATCAAAGCCTACGATAAAGCCATCGAGCAGTGCCCATTGGATGCAATGAAGCTGATGGGTGCACAGACCTGGTACAAGAAGGGCATTGCTCTTCAGGCGCTGGGCCGCACATCAGAGGCAGATGCAGCCTTCGAAAAAGCCAAGGAGCTGAGGTATCAGAAATGACCCCAACATCCTTTTGCGAGATTAAAGGAGGTTTGTGAATGAAAGCAGTATTTCCCATCGCTTTGTTAGCGATAGCTATGCTCTGCGCCTNNGCAAAGGCAAAGGAGCTGGGGTATCAGGCCTAGCTTCTCAATATTTTCATAGGATCCGTATGATTAAAATTTAGATGTATCGGGAGTGGGAAGCGTGAAATCGATTTTAGCATTTGGATTGGCATTGCTGGTGCTGTGCACCCTCATCGCCGGAGCACAGCCGGAAGAGGCCTGGAACAGGACCTATGGAGGTCCCGGCTTTGAATGGGGCTCCTCTTTTCAGGAGACGCCGGACGGAGGCTTCATTATCACAGGTTCGACGCAGCCCTCCGGAGAAGACAAAAACGACATTCTGCTGATTAAAACAGACTCCAAAGGCTTCGAGCTGTGGAACGTAACCTTCGGAGAACCGGAGTATGACTACGCCAGCTCGGTTCAGCGGACGAATGATGATGGCTATATCCTGGCTGGAA
>DAWB01000061.1:728-5431 GCA_002505805.1 Methanosaeta sp. UBA80
CAGAACCTATGGAGGTCGGTCAGATGACCAGGGCGTTGCAGTTCTGGAGACTGAGGATGGCTACGCCATTGGTGGATCGACCATGTCTCAGGGCAACGGAAGCTGGGACTTCTGGCTGATCAGGACCGGCTCAAGAGGAGAGAAGGTGTGGGAGAAGACCTACGGAGGATTAGGCAGGGATTACCTCTCGTCTATCCTAAGGATGGAGGACGGAGGCTACCTGCTCAGCGGCACCACGGAATCCTATGGAAGTGACAGCAACAACCTCTGGCTGGTGAAGGTTGACTCCAGGGGAACGGAGCTGTGGAATAAGACCTTTGACAGCTCGTTGGGTTTAGGCGGATCTGTCGCAGCCACCGGGGACGGAGGCTTTGCCCTGGTAGATGATATCGTTCCAGGGCCGAACATGTACCTGGAAAGAGCAGGCCGCCTCAAAAAGCTGGACTCTGAAGGAAACGAACTGTGGAACAGAACATTCAGTAGATCAGAAAGCAGCTACTTCTCGCAATCAATTCAGCAGACCAGGGACGGTGGCTATGTGATGGCTGGAACCCTGACGTCCTACAGGGATGGACCGAAGAAGATAGGTGACACCACAACCTGGGGTGCAGATGACAATGATATTCTGGTCATCAGGACCGACTCCATGGGAAATGAACTCTGGAACCTCACTTTGGGAAAGCCCAATCTCGACGATCAGGGGGCGAAGATCCTGGAAACGCAGAACGGAGGCTATGCTGTGCTTTGCAGCACCGAATCCTACGGATCGGGGTTGAAGGACATCTGGCTTGTGAAACTTGAAGAGAATCAAGAGGTGATCTGATTGAAGAGCTTACTGCTATCAATGATAATCCTTGCTGCCTTTGGCGAACTGGCGTCAGCTGCTGGAGCGCCACAGGAGGCTGTTTTGGCGTATCCCTTAGCCAGCGATTACATCAACATCACCAGCAGCTCGGACTTCGAGAAATACGGCTTGGAAGGCCATGGAACGCCGGAAGATCCATATGTGATTGAAGGCCTGAACCTGTTGAATCATATAGGAAACGGCATTGTGGTTAAGGGCATCAGTGACCATCTGCTCATAAAGAATTGCAGCATGGAGAACCTCACCGGCAGTTATACTCTCCGAGATCGGGACCACATTAGCGCCTTTGGAATATCCATAGAGGGCGCGGAGAACGTGAGGGTTGAGAACTGCAGTGTGCCTGGAATAGCATTTAAAGGAGTAAAGAACGGATATCTGGCAAACTCAGTCTCTTCCGACGATATAATTGTGGAGGGAAACCCGAGGTTGGGCAGCTTCCTGATCGAGGATTGTCAGGCCAGGAAAGGGCTGCACATCCTGGGTATGGCCAATTGCAGAGTAGAGAACTGTCAGGTTGAGAATGGCGAGTTCGCAGTTATGAATCTCATCAACTCCAAATTCAGCAACCTCACGATCACGAACTGCTCTTTCTTCCCATCAGGTCTATCTGAGGTTGATTTTGAGGAGCTGAAGCTGGTCAACACCACGATTCTGATCATCTCCACCAACCCTGATGAGTGCATGCTAAACCTCAAGAACAGCACAGTGGACGGCAGGGAGGTTTATTATTATCAGGATAAGCCTGGACAGAACATCCGGGGGCTGAAGGCAGGATGCATCTGGCTCTACAACTGCAGCGGCTTGGTTTTGGATGATGTTGAGGCCTCTCTCGTCTTCATAGCCAGGTCTCCTGGAACTGTTCTGAAAAACTCGAAGATTTACGAAGGAGGTCAGGGGATCGTGATCGCCTTTTCCAGGGATTGCGTCATCGACAATAACAGCCTGCCAGAGTCACTGGAGGGCATAGTCGCGGGCAAGTTCGATATGAAGAGTGACAACCTGACCCTGAGCAGAAACATCGTAAAGTCCCTGCGGTTCGGAGAAGATCTGGATGAGAAGGCTGGGATACAGGTTTCCACAAAAGGCAACAATATCATCGATAACCTTGTCACCGATTCTCAGAACGGCATCCTGGTCACTGGGGCAAACAATACGATATCTGGAAACACCCTCGTGAATAACGATGTGGGAGTGAAGCTGGAGGGGAACTACAACAACGTAACCGGCAACAACTTCATATACAACGGCCAAAACGGCCTGCAGGAGAAGAGCAGATTTGCGCCGCCTACTGCTAACCTGGACAACAACACCTGGGATGGCAACTTCTGGTCGACCTACTATGGCCAGCCGGGCTCCTCCTATGATCTGCCTGATAAAAATGGCGATGGGATCGGGGATGTGCCCTACAGGATCGGTTTTTATCCAGGCGGGCCGGTTGATCGCAGGCCGCTGATGAAGCAGGTTGTTGGGGCAGAGATCACCCCTGCGTCCTTTTCTGAGATCAAAGGAGGTTTGTGAATGAAAGCAAGATTTNNTAGCGATAGCTATGCTCTGCGCCTGTGCCCTGGCGCAGGAAAAAACGGCGGATGACTGGCTGGAAGAAGGTCGGAGTCTGATGTTGAGTGGTTTTAAGTCTTTCGATCCGGCAGCCAACGCTTTCAACGAAGCCACTAAATTAGAGCCTGAGAACACCGATGCCTGGTTGGACTTTGCACAGGTCTTAAGCTATCTGAACCAGAAGAATGAGTCCCTGGAAGCCTTCCAGAAGGCTCTCGATTTAACCAATGAGACTCTGGAGCAAAATCCCAATGATGCAGGGGCCTGGCAGAGCCGGGGAATTGCCCTGGCGAGCCTGGGGCGGGACTATGAGGCCACCAGATCTTTTGAAAAGTCGGTCGAGATCTTGAATCAGAGCATTGATGAGAATCCCAAAGATGCCGAAGCCTGGTGGCTCAAGGCCGATAACCTGGATATCCTGGGCCAAAGCGAGTCTGCTCTAGAGGCTTACGATAAGGTAATTGAGCTGAACTCCTCCAAGGCGATTGGCGCCTGGATCAGAAAGTCTGATATTCTTCTGGGACAGATGGGCAGGTATGACGAATCCATAATGGCTTTTGATAAAGCTATAGACCTGATGGCCGACAATTCGAATACTACTACACTATCGCATGCACTTTTCTCAGAGGAGAATGGATCGTCCACCGTTCTAAAAATATGGATGAGCGGAGGCCGGATCCTCAGGGTAAACTTTGGCAGGTACAACTATTCAGCTCAGGATTATGACCGATTCCTGAAGGTGGATTCAGACTATATCAAAAGTTTTGCAAGCAGGCGCGGCACCATCACACCTCAGGGCAAACATCTGGGCAAGCACAATGACTCCCTCTATAGTTGGGAACCCAACATTGAGCAATATGCCCGGCCCCGGCCGGAATGGAATACACTGGGTTTCCAGTTGAAATGGGGCCATACGCTTCTGTATGAAGAAGGATCTGTGAAAGTAGCTGCTCAGGTCTTCGATAGAGCCATTCAAATCGATTCCAACAGCTCGGAGGCCTGGACTGGCAAAGGCGTTGCCCTTCTGGCTCAGGGAAAGCGAGGTGAAGCTCTAAGTGTCCTGGATAAGGCGCTGGAGCTGGATCCAGATAATGCGGATGCTTGGAGCTATAAGGGCAACGCACTATCCAGCATGGACAGGATCGACGAATCAGTCAGGGCCTACGAGAGGGCTATACAGCTCTATGATGAAGAGATCAGAAATGGCACTCTGCAAGCAGAAGCCTGGGACGGCAAAGGCATTGCTCTGGAAAACCTGGGCTTGGCGGAAAACAATCTGAGCAGGTATGATGAGGCCCTCAAAGCTTACGACAAAGCCATAGAGACCGATCCGCAGGATGCAGAAGCCTGGTATGACAAAGGCAGCGCTCTTAGCACCCTGGCCAGATTCAGGCATGAGCCTGAGAAGTACAATGAGTCTCTCCAGGCCTTCGACGAGGCCATTTATCTGAAGCCGAGGTTTGCTCTGGCCTGGGTGGCCAAGGGCTCTGTTTTCCTTGATCAGCAGAGGTATGAAGATGCCCTGCAGGCTTACGACAAAGCCTTGTATATAAATTCCGCGCTGCAAAGTGCTCAATCTGGCAGGGGAGCGGCTTTGGAAAAGTTGGGTAGACGGAATGAATCTGCAAAGTCCTATGAAATAGCCCTCATGAACTTGGACATGGATATTCAGGCCGCCAATTCCAGTCAGGTGCTGTCAGAGGTCTGGTATAGGAAAGGATCGATCCTCGAAGCGCAGGGAATGTATGAGGAGGCTCAAAAGGCGCTGCATAATGCCACTAATGCCGATCCGAAGAACGTAATGGCCTGGGTGACCAAAGGCGATGTTTTCAGATGGCAGGCCAAATACGACGAATCCTTGCAAGCCTACGACAAAGCCATTGAGAATATACCAGCCAACTCTACCTGNNGAGTCCCTGCAAGCCTACGACAAAGCCATTGAGAATATCCCTGCCAACTCCACCTGGCAACTGTCAGATGCCTGGTCATCTAAGGGTGATGTTCTCCAGGAAGCAGGCAGAACTGATGAGGCCATCAGCGCCTTTGATAAAGCCATTTTGATCGATTCGCAAAACAATTATCCATGGCTGGCAAAAGGCGATATATTCAACCAGACGGGCAAGCAGGAAGAGGCAGTCAAAGCTTACGACAAGGCCATCCAGATCGCTCAATCTTCGCCATCATTCCTGGCCAAGCAAGTATCGGCTAAAGCCTGGTACAACAAGGGTCTTGTCCTGAAAGCCCTGGGCCACCAGAGCGAGGCAGATGCGTCTTTCGCCAA
>DAWB01000196.1:0-137 GCA_002505805.1 Methanosaeta sp. UBA80
TGGACGGCACCGCCAAGGGCGGCGGTGCTCTCTCCGCTGTTGCCGAGACCAAAACCTCGGTGGCCTTTATAGGAGTGGGCGAGACGCCCGCCGACCTGGAGCGGTTCGAGGCGGACCGCTTCATCTCCCGCATGCTG
>DAWB01000196.1:179-5111 GCA_002505805.1 Methanosaeta sp. UBA80
GCGGGGCAAGTTCACCCTCAAGGACATGTACCAGCAGATGGAAGCCATGAACAAACTGGGCCCCCTCAAGCAGATCATGCAGATGCTGCCCCTGGGAGGCCTGGGAGTGGAGCTGTCCGACAAAGAGTACCAGATGACCAAGGACCGCCTGGACAAGTACCGAGTGGTCATGGACTCCATGACTCCTGCCGAACTGGATGAGCCCAAGATCATTACCGCCTCGCGCATCAAGCGCATCTCCCGGGGCAGCGGCGCAACCCCGGAGCTGGTGCGCGAGCTTCTCAAGTCCCATCAGGCCATGCAGAAGGCACTGAAAGGCATGAGAGGCAGCGGGGGCAAATCCAATATGAAGCGGCTGATGAAAAGGTTTTCTCCCGGCACCAAGATCTGAGCCGGATCGGCGAAAAAAAGGGATGGGGAGAAGGACAACCTGGGATATGATCCAGGGGCGGGCCGGACCACTCCCTCATCCTTCTGCGGTCCCATTAGCCTTCTGCTGTCCCAATTGCTTTTCCTGTTTGCCTCTCTGCTCTTAACTCTAAAGAATGCTCTTGGTGGCGCTTCCCACATAGGCTCCTGCCGAGCCGCTGGGACTGGTGCCATTGCCCAGGAGCTTGGCCTGGCTGGCCGGGGCAGTCAAGGTCATCTGGCCGGTTGCAGTTCCCGACTCTGCTGCCGCATCCTGGGAGATGAAATCATATTCTCCGGAAAGAGAGCTGCTGGAATGAGAGAGCCTGACCCGGAATGTCTGGACCGGATCAATCCCGCTTATGAATATAGTGGGACTGTCCCCCGACATATACCCGGCCACGGCTACCGCCTGGCTCTCCTGCCCTGATGACATCTGGCCGGAGCCGGCTATCAGATCCCCCTTCTGGACAACCTGCAGGTCGAAGTGCCTGCTCTCTTTTCCCCTGAGATCCAGGGCCCAGGACCCGCTGAGGTTTTCCTGCATGGAGATCGCTCCCACGCTGGCAGGAGATATAGTGCTCTTGCCCACGGTTAAGGGCTCCAGTATTCCTGTGCCGGTGCTGATAGTGCCCATATATCCCTGCGAGGAAGCGACTGCAGATAGGAAGAGAAATAATACTGCTGTGAGAATCGCTTTGCTTGTCATTTTTCCACCTTCTCTCATCCTCAGCCATGAGCAGGATGGTTAATAATGCTATGCCGGAAAAATGCAATCCCGAAGAACTCTTCGGGATCAGTCATGCCGGTCTTATGCCTGTCTTATTCCGGTCTTTCTTTTTCCTTCTTGCTGCCAATTAAGCAGCAGGAAATGCACCCGGCAAGGCCGCAGGCTGAGTTGGAACCGCCGGTGAAGCCTGAATCGCCGGGGCAGTCTGCTGCGCTGCCTGCGGGCTCTGGGGCGCGATCAAGCTGCCGAAAGCCACTCCAGGCTGATTTACTCCCGGTGCAGTGAAGATATAGTCGCCATTCATGGACCCGGCCTGTATGGTCAGGCTGAGGCGGTACATATTCTGGCTGCCGGCGGAAATGACGAAGAGCGCCAGCTGATTGCCCAGAATGCTGCCACCTGCCGTGACCGGAGTGACGACAGCTCCCTGTGCCAGCTCTCCTGAGCCGAAGACGGCATCGCCGCTCTGATAAAGCTCGAGCTTGAGATATCTCTTATCCAGGTCGTTGAGGGTCAGAGCCCAGCTTCCTGCTGCCATAGCCACGCCCGCTCTTCCCACCACGGCAGGAGATCTGACACCCCTCTCGGGAACATTGGGGCTCATGCCGGTGTCCTTTCTGATTATAAACAGGCTCTCATTTCTAAAGGAAAGGCTGGAGTCGTTGGGATTGTCATACTGACCCCATCCCACCTCCTCCCTGATCTGGCTGCCAGAGAGATAGTCTCCCGAAAATTCAGGCTCTATGATCACATTTTTGGGTCCCTGGCCCAAAACGGCCGGGCACAGGCATGCTGCGATTGCCAGGGCCAATATCAAACACTTAATTCCCATTCTCCTGATACCTCCGAGACCATATGAGACAATCCCGAGAGATTAAGTTTTGCCCCTGCAGTGCAGATGCAGGCCGCTGCCATAGGCGGAATTCGGATACAGAATAGGGCGCCAGGCGAGCAGGATATCGACCAGATACAGCAGCATCAGGGCTGAAGTTGACGGAAAAAACTAAAAGGGATCTGCTTTCTCTATCTTTCCGGACCTAAAACAAGCTGGTCAAGAAGACGATGGGCACCAAGAACAATACTACGAATCCTATAATCATCAAACCAATAGCCAGACCATTTCCACCTGCCATTAAGATCCTCCTACTCCATATTCTTTGCCTAGTGCTTGGAAGAGGTGATATTAATTACTGTCGGATACTCCGTGGCAGCCCCAGGCAGAGGCGATGGAGCCAATAGATTTAACTATCAATTGCCGAGATCTGTTTTGTGCGATCCATCCAGAAGAGCCAGAGCAAGGCCCAGGGGGGCAAGCTGGAGAAGATAAAGGCCATAGGGGCAAGGTTTGTGCTCCTCCGCCCGGCAGGGTATCCCTTGAAGAGCGCATTTCAGGAGCACCCTGTGGTCGCTGATCCCAGGCTGTTCCAGCGTTATGCTCAGGAGCAGTGGTACGGAGAGAAGCTCTATTCCGGATGCTACTTATTCGATAGCCGGCTATATCCCGATTATGCCTTCCAGGTGGTGAGGGTCCATCCCCGCTCCTCGGTGATGGGTGCTCAGACCACAGTCAAGGTGGAGCAGAAGGAAAAACAGAGGAATATCGTCTCTTACGATGTTCGATTTGAGGATATTGTGGGTCAGGAGACGGCCAAACGCAAGGTAAAGATAGTGCAGAAGTTCCTGGCCGATCCGGAGAGCTTTGGGCGATGGGCGCCCAAAAACATACTCTTCTACGGCCTATCGGGCACGGGAAAGACCATGGTGGCCAAAGCACTATCTGTGGAGACGGGCGTCCCCATGCTGGCAGTCAAGTCCACCAGCCTGATCGGAGAGTTCGTGGGAGAGGGCTCCCGGCAGATTCATAGCCTCTATGAAAAAGCAGAGCAGATGGCCCCCTGCATTATCTTCATCGACGAACTGGATGCCATTGCCCTTGACCGAAGGTATCAGGATCTGCGGGGCGACGTCTCGGAGATAGTCAACTCTCTGCTCACGGAGATGGACGGCATATCCCATCGCAAGGGGGTCTGCACCATCGCCGCCACCAANNACCAATCAGATCGAGGTCCTGGACGCCTCGGTTCGCTCTCGCTTCGAGGAGGAGATTGAGTTCAAGCTGCCCGATGCCCCCGAGCGTCTGATATTGCTGGAGAAGAATGCCGCCAGCATTCCGGTGCCCATGGAGGGCGTAAACCTCAAAGAGATCGCCCGCCGCACAGAGGGCTTCTCGGGAAGGGATCTGGTGGAGAAGGTGCTCAAGGCTGCGCTGCACCATGCCATCATGGATGATGCTGCCATCAGCCAGAAGCATCTGGAGGATGCTGTATCCGGAGCGAGAAAGCATTACCCTCAGGCACCCAAAGAGATGTTCTCCTAAAGCGCTTTAGAGGATCTGCCACTCCTTTTACAGAACAATTTTTCGAGGCCCAATATTGGGGAGCAGGGGAGCAAAGCAAGCCCTTTTGTACTTTTAAGGCATCTAATGTATGATCCAGCATGTGGCAGGAGATTTTAGACAAGTTCAGGAGGTACCCAGCTCAGGAGAAGGTCATCCGGCTCATACTGCAGAGGGGCTTCCAGATCAATGAGCAGGCCCGGGTGGTATCGGGAGGGATTGAGATTCCCCATGCCCAGATCGCCAAGGAGCTGGATGTGGACCGCCGGGTGGTGGACACCACCGCCCAGGCCATTCGCGAGGATGAGGGCCTATGGCGGATATTCCGCAATGTCCATTCCATGACCTTCCTGGGGGATGTGGCCCCCATCCTGGGGTTGGGGGTGATCGAGATCACCCCCGTGGATGCGGCCAAGACCGGCCTTTTGGGGGATGTAGCCAGCGCCGTGGCCAGGAATGGCCTATCCATCCGCCAGGCCATCTCCGACGATCCATATTTTGTGGAAAGCCCCAAGCTGACTTTGATCACCGAGGGCAGGATTCCGGGGGACCTGGTGCGACTGCTCATGGAGATCGAGGGGGTCAAGAGGGTGACGGTGTATTAATAGCCCTCCCAGATTATTTGAGTTGTCAAAATGCCTCTGCCACTTGCCTCGCCCTGATATCTTCCGTGTATCCTGTTCTCCATCATGGAGATCAAACTCTGACCAGCCGTCTCCCTCTTTCCCCAGACCGCCGATCTCCTGGTCGCCCCAGTGGAGGTGATGGCCTGAGCCATCAACAGCCACCCAATTGCAGCGCCATAAGGTCCTATTCGTCAGCGCAACTACTCCCGCATCCTCAGCTGATTGAGCCGGAGCATCACCGACCTGGAATTGCGCCAAGTTCAACACCCTCTTTTAGCTCATGACCTTCTTGCAGGAGAAACACCACAGCTTCCTGATTGTGGAACACTACCCCCTGCTCTATGAGAAAATCTGGGGAGAAAGGTAAGCCGCCTGGTCCGGGCCCTCAAGCAGACATCAAGGGAGGCCTTGGGTCCTGCTTCTTCACCCCCGGCTCTGGCCCCTCTCCTGCAGGAGATAGCTTGGCTGGCCGAAGGGTGTATAATCCACAATGAGCCGGCCGCTGCAATGGGCCGGGGGAAGGCAGAGGGCAAGGGTGACCGGAGAGCAGAGGACTCTGGAGGTGTACTCGTGAGGTGGACTTAGCAGAGGAGAGCGAGGTCGGTCGATCTCATCCGAGCGAGCGTCCGCAGCAAGGCCATGGAGATCCTGGCGGAGGTATTCGGCACCCGGCCAGGAGAGGTGGAGGAGATGATAGAGAGGCGGCTAGAAGAGAAGAGCTGGGCAGAAAGCGTGAAGAAGGGCTTTGGTCCTAAACTCCGCTCTTTTTAATA
>DAWB01000160.1 GCA_002505805.1 Methanosaeta sp. UBA80
ATGTAGAGCATGGGCTTGAACTGCATCTGCATCATCTTGCCCTGCTCCGAGACCATCTTCATCTGCTCGCTCTGTAGAGCCTGGATCCTGGCCTGGTCTCCGGAAAGCTGAGCCTCTTTCATGCTGCGCTGGAGCTTCTTCATCTTCTCCTGCTGCAGCCTCAGAAAATCCCAGTCCATGGTGTACTTCTGAATCAGGCTGGCATATAAACCGGTGACCGCCGCCAGGATGAAAAGCACCACATGAAAGGGCAGGATATCGGGAAGCCACCCGATGAGATGCCCGGTGGCCACTCCCAGGCCGTCCCTTAGATCAGAGCTGATCATTATCCCAAAAAAGAGGACAAAGCCCACCGCCATGGCGGCCCTGTCCAGAGACTCTGTCAGCCCGTGCTTCATGCCGACGCTCCGAAGAACTTCTGCATCATGGGATACATCTCCTGAATCTGCTCGCTTGCTATCTGCTCATAGAGCCGGTAGNNGCCGATGATAACGCCCCCGATAACTGTGACCTTAGGGATGTACCTCTCCATCAGCCTCTCGATGGAGGCGGGATTCCTGCGATATCCCGGAACCTGCAGCCCGGAGTTGTGGATCTTGGCTGCCACGCTCTTGGGTCCCATGCCCGTGGTCTCAATCCAGAATATGGCGAAGAGTATGCCCCCCAGGATCAGGAATATGGAATCGGTCAGTACATGCAGCACTATCTGCCAGATGGCTATCGGGGAAAATCCCAGTTCAGTCATCCCGGCATTGGATGAGGCAACCATGCTCGGTATCCAGTCGCTGGGACCGCCGATGGGCGATAGGTAGTACATCAGGCCCGATATCGGCTGGGGCGAAGAGCCGCTGACGGCTGCCCCGGTCGCAGCATCATATCTGGCCTGGGATATGAAGTTGCCCAGGATGCTGGAGTAGCCGGTGTAGACTGTGGTCAATCCCTCTCCGGTCACCGTGGCTGTGGTCACCGTGCCTATCTTGGAGGCGGCCAGAGATCCCAGCATCTGGATGTTGGCCTGTATGGCCCGCACCAGGATCATGGGAAGAACCGAGGCATAAACCAGCTTGACCGGGAACCTTCCTCTGGCCCCCCTCACCCGGCTATGAGCTAGTGGAATCTCAATTCTGGTGGACTCCACGAATACCACCAGCAGTATGATGATGATGGTGGAGATCAGTGCCAGAATTCCGCCGGTGACAAAGACATATTGAAGCCCCTCTGAAGTAAAGAGGGTATCAAATCCGATCAGCTGCTGGGCGAAGATGTAGATCCACTTGGGTATGATTCCCACGGGAAGGCCGCCGTCACCTGAGGCGGGATTGATGATACCGGTCACAAGCTGCTGGGCGATTCCGGCCACGATGAACAGGCCCACTCCAGAGCCTACGCCCCATTTGGATACGACCTCATCCATATAGACGATAAGCGAGCCGCCCACGAAGACCTGAATAAAGATCAATAAAGAGATTATGCCCGTGGTAACCCCTAAGGTTGTGGCCAGCCCGGTATCTGGCAGCAGGTAGCCTCCCAGAACCTGGGGCAGGGCTTCCACTGCTACCATGACAAAGACCAGGGCTTTTTGAGTGCCCTGATATATGGCCTGGTCTCGCGGATCGCTCAGATTGAGCTTTATTATGTGGGCCCCCACTAAAAGCTGCAGTACGATGGATGCCGTGACTATGGGTCCTATGCCCAAAAGCATCATCGAGCCGAAGGATCCGGCAAAAAAGGCCCGATAGGCGCTGAATATATCAATAGACGCCTTGGACAGCCCGAAGAGGGGAATGTTTCCCAGGATGAAGTAAAGCAGCAGAATTGCTATGGTCCAGCTTAATTTTCTCTTAAAATGGACGTGCCCTNNGGGCTCTATCGCATAAAAGAAACTCTGCTGGTTCATACTACTACTGCTTGACCACCAGCAGCCTCGATCTTATCTTTAGCCGTCGCAGAGAATCCAGCCGCGCTGACGGACAGCTTTCTGGTTACCTTGCCGCTGCCCAGGACCTTCATGCCGGACAGCTCAATACTGCCCTCCGGCCCTGCCATCTGGTCCAGCAGGCCCACGTTGACGGTCTCGATATCCGGGGTCAGGGGCAGCCGGACGAATCCATGCCTGCCCATCTCCGTCCCGAGAAGCATTGAGCGCATGAAATGATGCTTGCATTTGCCCACATCACCTCTGCCGCCGCGGGTGCCGCCACCTCTATGGTTTTTATGCTTGCCGTGATATGTTCGGTGGCCTCTGCGTTCCTTTGTCTTTGGTCTAACCATGCTTCTCACCTCATCTTCTTGATAAGATCCGCCAGATCGGCTCGGAATCCAAGGTCTCCGCCTTGCTGTGCCGTCTTCTTGATGGTCTTCAGGCCCTTCCTGGCCGGGTGGAGCCTGAATATGGGCTTGATTCCCAGATCCTTGAGGCTTGTTGCACCGGAATTCAGGGCTGCCGCCAGCTCAGCAAAGGAGCGGTATGCAGTCTTCTCCTTCAGGAAGTCCTCGGTCAGCCTGCGGTTTCCTGCCAGTCGCCCCCGCCGCTCTAATAGCATGGCCAGGGTCTGGTCATCGATCTTTCCCCAGGNNTTGACCTTCTGGATCATGCCCCGGAAATGCTCATCCTCTCGGACGACTATGCAGTGGTTGACCCGGTGCATACGCAGCATCTCCAATGTGGACTTGATCTCCGGTCGAAGGTTCACCTCGCCTCTTAGTCTGATTATGGCAAACATCTTCAGGCCCTCACTTGTATGGTATTGAGGAGCGCATTGTAGGTGGCCTTGGCGAAGTTGAGTGTGGTGCGGGTGGACCCGGCCGTCCTGGTCCAGACATCCTTGATCCCGGCCATATCCATGACCTTCTTGGATGTCTCCCCGGCGGCTATGCCCAGACCCCGCGGAGCGGGAATGAGAACTACCCTAACGCTTCCCGACTCACCGGTTACCTCATAAGGCACAGTATGGCCCTGGCCGCAGCCGCATTCCCAGCTGCCGCAGCCCCTCTTGACCTTCATCAGATTCATCTTGGCATTATCGATGCCCTTCTTGATGGCCTTTCCCACCTGAACATCCTTGCCCTCTCCGAGGCCAATATATCCGTCCCGGTTTCCTACGATGACCGTGGTTCTGAATTTGACCCTTCTTCCCGAGTCGGTCATCCTCTGAACCATATTGATGTCCAGGACCTCATCCTCCAGTCCCGGCACCAGCACATCAACCAGGCCGGCTTCTTTAATAGGCAGGCCAGAAGCCACCGCCTCATCGAAGGTGGTTACCTGCCCCTCAAAGACGAGCTTTCCCAACCTGGTCCTGGGGACCCACTCTTCCTGGTAAAAATCACGCTGTTTTCTTTTTCTGTCCATATAAGCTCACCCCAGTATCTTCTCCTTGACCTGCTGGAATTGGGCCACTATATCCGCACCGGTATGATCCTTTATGTGCTGGCCAGATATCCTCTCCTCCTCGGGGAGGATCTCTGAGCCATGAGGCACATCCACGCCGGCATCAACAACACCCTTGATGGCAGCATAGACCCGGTTTCCTCTNNCATCTTCTTGCCGAAGAGCAGGCCGGTGAGATAGGCAGCAGGAATATTGCCCTTGCTGAAGCTATATCCGAAGCTCTCCAGAGCCCGGGAGTTGACTGTGAGAAGGGTCTTGTCTCCCGTCTGCTCCGCCAGCACCAGCTGTAATGTGGTGCTGCTATTACTCTTCCTGATTACCACTCTGGGTTTCTTGGATAGTATCAGCTTGTATCTTACGTGATAGTTGGTCTTGCCCTCTCTTCGCCTGCGGAAGGGCACTCTGTATCTAGGTCCAGTAGCCATAGTCTACTCACCTCTGGCAAGGCCCTTGGCCTTGATGTAAGCATTCAGATGGGCCAGATTTCTGTACTCTCCGCCCTTGGACTTGCGGTAGAGCAAGCGATAGGCATGCCTGTCTATCTGGCCGACCTCTCTCAGCTCCCGCAGCCTCTTTCGGAGAGCTCTGATCTTGGTCATCCACTGCTCTTTTCTCGGGTTTCTCGCTCCGCCGGCGCCTCTTCTGCGGCCCGGTCCCTTGCAGTGGCCGTAGGCCCGCTTTTCGGCTCTGGCCCGTATCCTGCCCCGGCTGTTGCCCTTCTTGGGCTTGGCTTTGATGTTTCCGGCCTGGATCTGAGAGCGGATATCCTCGTGGGTAATGGCGTCGGATAGATCTCCGGACACCTCCGGATCGGGATTGATCCAGACCCGGCTCTCGCCCACCTTCAATTCCGCTGCGGCCAGCCGTCGCTGGGTGGTAAATCCTGGCATCCTAGGCTCCTCCTGTTGCATTGAGAACCTTGAGGCCAGCTTCTGCTGCCTTGGCCTGGATCTCCAGCCGCTTTTTTTTGCCCACAGCAGAGGCTATGCGCACGGCGTAGCCCTCAGCCTTTCCGAGATCTGCGGGATTATAGACCAGCATCTCCGGCAGGCCGCAGGGATGATATCCCTTGACCGCCTTGGGGCTGCCGAATCCCGGTCGGACCAGCTTTCCCTTGGCCGCTATCTGCTGGCGGAGTTTGTTGTGCAGGCCGCGGGGCTTTCTCCAGCTGGTGGACAGCTTCTTCTTCTTATGTGAATCATGACAGTTGAACTCGGGCTTCTTTAGCTTCTGCCTGGTTCGCACTCTCAGCAATCTCTCTGCCACTGCCGTCACCTCTTCTCCACCAGGTATATTCCGTCCTGGAATATCCTGATATCGAAACCACGCACCTTGGTAGCCTGCTCGATGTTAGCCATGGTCTGGCCAACCTGCTCCTTATCGATGCCTGTTATGCTCACTTCATCTTTGCCTATCTCGACCTTGGCGCCGGGCAGAATCCTGGCGGATCGAGGTTTTCTCTCACCCAGAAAATTGTTTATGATGAGCTCATTGGGAGCAGCCTTGAGCTGAATGGGAAAGTGAGAGTACACTACCTTCATCTTGTACTCGTAACCCCGGGTCACGCCGGCAACCATATTGCCGATGTGANNAGGGTTCCCACCATTGCTCTGTGCTGCTTTCTATTGAGCCTGGAATTCACGATCAGTTGAGAGTCCTCTTTCTTGATCTCTATCTCGGGATAGGAGAGCTGCCGGGTGAGCTGGCCCTTGGGCCCCTTCACCGTGACCGTGTTTCCTTCCACGGATACAGCTACNNTCGTGCGATCTCTTTGACCATTGCGATCACCTAATACACATAAGCCAGGAGCTGACCGCCCAGAGACTGGGACCTGGCATCGGAATGAGCCATGACCCCTTTGCTGGTGCTGAGAATCAGAACTCCGAAGTTCCTGGCCGGGAGGAATCGCTTCTCCCATTTCTCCATCTCGGTCACCTTGGTGGAGAACCTGGGCTTGATCACGCCGCAGCGGTTGATCTTGCCCAGGAGCTTCACCCGGAACATCCCCGACTTTCCATCGTCAACAAATTCAAACTCGCCTATGTATCCTCTATCCGCCATAACCTTCAGAGCCCGTCCTATGAGCTTGGAGGCGGGATGGATGATGCATTCAGGCTTGCCTACGCTCTCC
>DAWB01000142.1:0-1794 GCA_002505805.1 Methanosaeta sp. UBA80
GGTCATGGTGGCCCATCCCCTCCACCTGGACCGGGCCATAGGACCGGATACAAGAGTAGTGGGAATAACCCATGACGACCCCCTGGGAAAGATAGCCGTCCGGGAGATCGAGGATATCATCGGCCAGGGAGCCCCCTTCAACCGATCCAAGTTCCTGGAGCTGCTCAATCATCCCCTGATCCGGAAATACAGGCCGAAGGTGGTACTGGGGGGAAATGGCGCCTGGGAGGCCATGGGGGAGAAGGTAAGCGTGGACCACATCTACCTCGGCGAGGGCGAGAGCGACTTTCCGGATGTATGCAGGAAAATTATAGCCGGAGAGAGCATGCCTGCAGTGATCCGGGGCCGGGCTGTGCCGGGCGAAGCCATCCCCTCCTGCCGGGGAGCAACCATCGGCGGCATTGTGGAGATAGGAAGGGGCTGCTGGAGGGGCTGCGCCTTCTGCTCTCCCACCAACCGGATCATGCGCCACCGGCCGATTGACAGTATCTTAAAGGATGTAGAGGCAAACCTGGAGGCGGGCCAGAAGGATATCATCCTCCATAGCGAGGACTTCTTTTCCTACGGATACAGGGGCAGCGGCCCCGATCAGAGGATGATCCTGGACCTGGTCGAAGCGGTGAAGAAGCAGAAGCCGAAGACCATTGACGTATCTCACCTCAGCCTGGCCTCGGTTTACCAGAACCAGGAGCTACTGCGCCAGGTATCGGAGATAGTAGGAGTGGGCTCGGATCAGAATCATATGTCGGCCTGGATAGGCATAGAGAGCGGAAGCTGCCGTATTCTGAAGATGCATATGCCCAACAAAGCCCGTCCGGCAGAGATCGAGGACTGGTCGCACATAGTCCAGGAATGCTATTCTCTGTTTGCCGAGCAGTCCTGGCTTCCCGTGGCCAGCCTGGTCCTGGGCCTGCCCGGTGAGAGAGCAGAGGATGTGGTCAAGACCACAGAGCTGGTGGAGTCGCTCATGGACTACACCGGCCTCATGCTTCCCCTCTTCTTCACCACAATCGCTGACACCAAGCTCGGCGGCAGCAAGGGATTTTCCAGAGAGGATGCCCTGCCGGAGCACTGGCAACTGGTGGGGCTGTGCCTGGAGTACAACCTGCGACACCTNNGGGCATAAACCTTCTGGCGGACATGGTGCTGAGCAAATACATGAAGAGGATGAAAAGAGGAGAGCCGCCCAATTAGATTGTGGAGCAACTCGAATTAGGGGATAGAATCTAAGAACACAAAACGAAATTCAGTAATTCTCNNAAAACAGATCTCACCACGCTCTTGTGATCCCCCTTAAGGGAATAGACATTGTGGTCCCCGGAGACATCGATGCTCAGAATGCCAAGACGGGTGTTCATCAGTCCCACCATGGCCGAGACTCCGCGGTAGCTTACATCAAAGCCCTCCTTGGCGAGATAAGTGAAGACATCCTCGGTAGTATAGGCTCCATCGCTCAAAAACAGCTTCAAGACCGCCTTTCTTATGCCTATTCCATCTCGCTTAAGATAGTTTCTGAGCCTCTCCTGGATCCTTCCCTCTGCGTTCTCCATCCGGCAAAATCACCGCCNNGGAGGGGATATCTCTCCACCAGGCATAGATCGCAATCGATTTCCTTCAGTTCTTCAGCTATATCCTCCAGTATGGCCGCCGCGATATCGATCCCTCCCTTCCTCAGACAATACATCTGCTCCGGGACGCCCAGATCCTCCAGAATGGGCAAGACCAAAGCCGCGTCTCCATCTATGGTGCCGTGGATTATGGTGCCCTCCTGGCTGATACAATCAAAGGGGCGGG
>DAWB01000142.1:1897-13937 GCA_002505805.1 Methanosaeta sp. UBA80
CTCGGAGAACTCCAGCTCGTTGATATTGAGGAAGGCATCGGCATCCTTGACCGCCTGGACTATGGCAGGAGCCTCCTTTATAGCCGGAATCTCCACACCGGCCAGAAGGCCCAGGCTACTGGCCTCTTGCAGGCACTGAGTTAGAGGGCCGGGATCGGACCACTCCTCCAGAGGAGGATGAAACCGGATCTCATCCAGCCCCGCCTCTCGCAGCCTCTGCAGCGTCTTCTTATCGGGAAGCATCCCGGTATAAAGGTGGATGTGATGCTCCCTGCCAAAGGCAGCCTTCAGAGCCCGGATGCACTCCAAAACGTATTCGAGCTTGGCCAGGGGCTCGCCGCCGGTGATTCCCGTTCCCAGGGCATCTATGGCCCGCCCCTCCTCCAGGATCTCTCTGATCTCCTCTACCCTCGTCTCATCGGCAAAGACGAGATCGCGTCCCTTTCTCTCCTGGGAGAGAGGGCAATAAAAACAGCTTCGCTCACATCTGCCGGTGACAAAGAGCACCAGAGCCGCCCCCTGCCGGCAGATGCGACAGCCCGGCGAGAGATAATTGTAGACCGATCCCACTGAGTCTTCCTGCCAGTTTTCCATTCCAGTCTCAATCCTGCCGCCCTGGCTTAATTACATTTGCCTCGACTCTTATTTGATCGATGACCATTGGAGAGAGATTGTGCTACTCAAAGATCATACTGGGCAATAGGCCAATCACCACCATCGGCCTCTCTCCGTCATCGATCTCTATAAAACAGCCACTCAAGGCGAACGCCCTCTCAAAAAACCTCAATTCAGATCTTCCTAAATTGCTGCCCTTGCAGTCCTCGCTTTGCAGAGTGATGCGCACTGTAACCAGATCATCTTCCACAGCCGAGCTCAAGCTTAATTTGCTCGCACCCCTTGCTGCCAGCCTCTCCAATAGGTCGATCATGGCTTCTATAAACCTCTCTTTTTCCAGGTGCACCTGAGGAAGGTTTTGGCCTGCCGCCAGCTCTATTGAGACTCTCTCAAATACATCGATATGATCGATCCTGGAGCACAGCTCATTTAAATAGGCTTCATGATCTTCCGCCTGGAAGATTGCTGCCTCATCATATGATCTGAACTCCACCAGATCCATAACCTCTCTTAAAAGGGCATTGATCTCGGAAGATGAGGCGCAATAGGCGGGACGGTAGCCTCTATAGGTTATGCTGTAATCGTTAAGCAGCCTTCTGGCTTTTCGGATCAATGATTGATTTACAATAGGCTTCAATGCACTATCCTCAAGAATCTGGTCCAGCTTGCCCACCATCTGACCCGCTTTATGGACCAGCTCCCAGTTCAGCCTGCGGCCTGAGCGCAGTTCCCGGACAAATCCATGAAATCTGCCAAAAAGCTCATCGATCTCTGCAGCATCAATGAGCGACTGCAGGCGCGCTGACTCGCTTGCCTCCTCAATGCTGCCGAGCACATAAGAGGTATAAGCCAGACGACCGGTTATTATAATAAAGAGCCTCTCCAGCTCGGCCATCAAATCCCGGGCATAGGCCGCTGTATTTCTGGCCCATAAGGGATTGATCTCCTCCAATCCGGATAGGGATAATACATCTTTGTACATGGATCTCAGGATGTGCCGCGCCTCATCGGCATCAACGGCTCGGCCATGGCCTGGAAAGCAGGTACGAATATCCTTTTGATCCAAAATCCAGAGAACCATCTCGATCGAGGTCAGAAGATCAGTCTGGCTCCAGCCGTATGCTCCAGCCGTACCCGGATTGGGGGCAAAGAATAGGTCGCCCAGAAAGAGGATGGCCCCGGCTCTAAGGCAGATGCTATCCGGGCTATGTCCGGGAAGGGGATAGATCTCGAGAAGATCTCCTGCCCCCAATGGGATCTGCTGGCTTATTAAATTCCTGTCGCTGCCAGTCTTTGTGGAGACGGTGGAATAAGAAAGTGCTCTGTCGCCAAACTCCAGCCTTCTTTCCCCTTTGAGGCGTAGATCCTCGGCTGAGAGCAGCCGGATATCGGAGTGAAAAGGATACATCTCCCTGCCCAGCAGGCCGGCCAAGGTTAGCCTACTATCCTGAGCCTGCAAGGCCTCGGCTCCCGTCTCCTGCACTGCCACCAATACTCGGCCCAGCTTCCTGTCTTCATGGCAGCGCTTCAATTGAAAGCAATGATCCAGGTGGATATGGGTCAGGTATATGACCACCGGCCTTGGCCTCTCCTCCATCAGCCTCAGCATATCATCCATCAGAAGATCCCACTGTTCATCCAGAGCGCCCGGATCGATCAATGCAATCTGATCCTCCCCCGAGAGGATATAAGAATTGGAGGACATGAGGTCGATCTTGCGAATGTGGGGTATGAGGTCAGTTCTCCTGGTTCCCCGCACAGGCGCAAGAGCATTTGATGGGATCATTGCCACAGTCCATCATAGCAGCATCTATGATCACTATAGTTGGACGAGCAACATATTTAACAGTTATGTTTAATTAGATTAGACACCAATTTCTCTCAAGGGCATTTCGTTAAAAGGAATGAAGCTATGAATCTTCGCAAAAAGACCCTGATAGTTGTAGGACTATTTCTGGCCGGTTTGATACTGATACTGTACGCTGCTTCTGAGCTGCAATTAGAGAGCAGTTTTTCCGACTTGGAGGAGCGAAATGCAAAGGTCGATGTCGATAGAGCTCTCAATGCCATGTCCAATGAACTCACCAGTCTTGGAGACTTGGCAAGTTTCTGGTCGGCCAGAGACGATATTTATGCCTTTGTGACCACGAAAGATATCGATTACATTAATTACAGCATGAGCGTGGGAAGCCTGACCAACGACAGCCTAAATAATATAGAAATAAATCTCTTGCTCTTTCTGGATGCCTACGGTCAGATCGCCTTTTGCCGGTTCTTGAATGTCAGCGGCACGCCAGAAGAGGTGCCCCAAGATCTGATCGAGCAGTTGTCCTTTTACGGCTTCTGTCCGGGATGCCTGGACAAGAAGAGCCAAAATGAAGGGATAATTCTGTTATCCGGTCAGCCAATGATGATCGTCACCCAACCGATAACCACTCGCAAGAAAAACTCTCCTATCATGGGTAGAGTGGTCCTGGGTCGCTTCTTAACTGAAATGGAGGTCGATAGGCTCTCCGAAATCGCTCAATTGAACCTGACCATATATCCATTGGACGAACCAGAGATGCCTGAGAACTTCCGGCAAGCTCTTTCCCAATTATCATACGATTCTTCAGAATTCATTGTAACGCGGGAAGGAGAGATTATAGCCGGTTATGCTCTGATGGCAAACATCTATGGCAATCCCTTAATGATACTGGGCGTGAATGCATCGAGAGAGATCTATCGACAGGGCGCTCAAAGCAGGGAGAGCTTTATGTTTCTATTCTCTGCGGCTGGATTCCTTTTCATGATTCTTACATTGATTTATTTGGACCGGTCGGTTCTTTCCCGCTTGGCTAACCTCACCACGAGCATCGCAAGCATCGGAAGGACTCCAAAGATATCGGCACTATTAAAAGTGCAGGGAGAAGATGAGCTTGCCGATCTGGCCATTTCAATTAACGATATGCTTGTAACATTAGAGAACGCCCACAAGGATCTGGTCAACAGCGAAAAACGCTACAGAGGTGTGGTTGAAGATCTTCCAGATCTGATCTGCAGATACAGCTATGATGGTGTCATCAATTTTGTTAGTGCCTCATTTTGCACATTTTTCTTCACAGGAGAGCAGGAGATCCTGGGCCAAAAAATAGACGGATCTGTCTTGCAGAGGCATCTGAAATCCGCGCAGGAGCTTGAGGGCAAGATCAATGAAAATTATCCCACATTCACCTATGAAAGCCAGTGCAAAGCTTCTGAGGGCTTCCGCTGGATTTTATGGACCGGCCGGGGCATATTCGATCAAGCCGGATCTCTGGTTGAGATTCAATCTGTAGGCAGGGAGATCACTAGCATCAGAAAGGCGGAAGAGGCCTTGCGGGAGAGCGAAGAGCGCTATCATCTTCTGGCGGAGAATATGACGGATGTTATCCATCTCAATGCCACAGATGAAAATCTCAGTTTTGTCTATGTATCGCCATCCATCAAGCAATCCGGATATAATCCCGTCGACCTGATCGGTAGGTCGCCTTTCGATACTCTGATTGAGTCTGAAGATGTTGCACTCGTCAAATCGTTTCTTAAAAGAATAATAGACAGCAAGAAAGAAGATATCATAGAATACAGAATTAGGATGATAGATGGATCTTTTGTGTGGGTCGAGACCATCGCCAATCCAATACTGGATGAGGAAGGAAATGCGATCTACATCGCCTGCACCAGCAGAAACATCACCGAGCGCAAGAAAGCCGACGAAGCCCGAAAAAAGAGCGAGCAGCGTTATCAGCTTTTGGCTGAGAATATGACAGATGTAATCCACCTCCATACTCCCGATCCGGACCTCACTTATGTGTATATATCGCCATCCATCAGACAAGCGGGATATGAGCCTTCGGAACTGATAGGCAGGTCGCCTTTTGAAAAATTTTTCCAATCAGATGATAAAGAGATTATAAAGCAATCCCTGAGCAGATTGCTGGCCACGAAAGGCCCAGAGATCACCGAATATCGGGTAAGGAGCAGAAATGGATCATGCATCTGGGTCGAGACCATCTCCAATCCCATATTGGACCGGGAAGGCAATGTGATCTATGTAGCTGGTTCCACCAGGGACATCACCCAGCGCAAGAAGGCTGAAGCAGCCCGGAGGGAGACGGAAGAGCGCTACCTGCTTTTGGCCGAGAATATGACCGATGTGATCCATCTCCATACACCAGATCCCGAGCTTCGTTTTGCCTATGTATCCCCTTCCATCAGAATTGCCGGATATGAGCCCTCAGAGCTGGTAGGCAAGCCAGCCATCGGTCTGTTTTTTGGGCCGGAAGGTGCTGAGATCATCAGACAAGCTCTGCTGAGATTCCTGGAAACCAAGAGAGGAGAGGTTATTGAATATCCGGCCATAATGAAAGATGGATCACGCCGGTGGGTTGAGACCATATCCAGTCCCGTCTTTGACCGGGAAGGAAATTTAATCTACATAGCCAACTCCTCCCGGGACATCACCTCTCGCAAGAGAGCCGAGGAGGCCCTGAGAGAGTCGCAGCAGCAGATGGCTGACATCATCAGCTTCCTGCCCGAGGCCATAATGGCCATAGATCTGAACGGAAAGGTGATGATATGGAACCAGGCCATGGAGACCCTCACCGGTGTACTGGCTAAAGACATCCTGGGCAAAGGCGACTATGAGTACTCCCTGCCCTTCTATGGATGCCGGCGGCCCATACTGGTGGATATGGTTCTGCACCCTCACGAGGGCTGGGAGGCGGAATATCTGGGATTCAAGAGAGAAGGCACGGCGGTTATGGGCGAGGTTTTCATCCCCACCTTCGGCCCGCATGGCTCATATCTTCTCGCCAAGGCCACTGCCCTCTGCGATGAGATCGGCAACACAGTAGGTGCCATAGAGTCGGTACGGGACATGACTGAGCGGAGGCTTATAGAGCAAAAGCTGGAGAGGACCAGAACGGAGCTTCATGTCGCCGCGGAGATACAGAGAAGCTTTATTCCCAAAACGACGCCGGATATCGCCAACTTCGAGGTGGCGGCAGTGACCATCCCGGCCATGGAGGTGGGAGGCGACTTCTACGACTTTATCACTCTTCCCCATGGCGATCATGGACTGGTAATCGCAGACGTGGCTGGAAAGAGCATCCCCGCCGCACTGTTCATGGCTCTGTCCAGGATGATCATAAGGGCCAGTGCCGCCCACCAGTCCCTGGCCACCGAGGTTCTCAGAAATGCCAATAATATGATAGCATCCGATGCCACCGCGGGAATGTTCGTCACCCTGCTCTTCGGTGTTCTGGACGGCGAAGCCCTCACCCTTAGATATGCCAATGCCGGACATCCCACACCGCTCATCTTCAAGAGCAGGGACTGTAGCTTTGAAGAAGAGGTCGCCTGCGGAATCGCCCTGGGGGCAAAAGAGGGCGTCTCTTATGAGGAGCAGACCATCAAATTCGGGCCAGGCGATGTAGCTGTCTTTTATACCGATGGCGTCACCGAGGCCATGAATACAAAAGGAGAGCTCTTTGGAATGAAAAGGCTCATCGGGGCGGTAAGCAAGACCTGCCAGTCGCCGGCTGAGGAGATCATGTCCAGGATATTGGAAGAGGTATCGGCCTTTCGAGAAGATCGAGAGCAGAACGATGATATCACCCTGGTAGTTCTGAAAGCCAGCCCTAAATCAGAAGAGCATGCTCTTTTCTCGGTTCATTCAAGGGATGAAGAGATACCCAGGTTAAGCCAGGAGCTGGAGGGGATCATGTCCCGAGCAGGATTTTCCGGAAAACAGATACTGGATATGCAGCTGGCCGTGGAGGAGGCCTTCATCAACATCATCCGGCATGGTTATCATGGAGCTTATGGAGCTGTTCTGATTGCAATGGATTTCGAAGAAGGCCGTCTCAAGGTTAAAATTGAAGATGATGCTCCTCCCTTCGATCCCACGAAATTCCAGGAGCCGGATTTTTCAGCTGACCTGGAAGAGCGGCCCGTAGGTGGATTGGGAATCCATCTTATGAGGTCCCTGTCTGATGAGATGAGATATGAATACGAGAACGGAAAAAACAGATTGACACTGATCAAGATAAAAGACCGTCCATCGATAGAGCCCCATCAGGAGGCGGGATGAAATGCAGATATCCACCAAGAGCAAAGATGATGTTTATATAATTGAGATATTGGGAAGGATGGATAGCATCAGCTCCAAGGAGATCGAGGCAAAGCTGAACGATGTGATTGAGCATAACAAGAGCAAGATAATCATAGATCTGGCAGCGGTAGACTATATCAGCAGCGTTGGCCTTCGGGTTCTCCTGGCGGCGCTCAAGAAGCAAAAAGAGAGAGATGGATCGATAAGGCTGGCTTCTTTGCAGCCATTTGTGAGAGATATATTTAAGATGACCGGATTTGATAGGATCTTCTCTATCTCTTTGGACCAGGAAGAGGCAATTGATAGATTTAATGATCAAGTCAGAATTTGACCAATGCCCTATCTGCAAGGAAGTCTGAAAATTATGAAGATATTCAAAGACCTGCATGATGGCATATGCCTGATGTCAATATCGGGAAGAATTGATTCAAATTATTCAGACGATCTGGAAAGGGCTCTAAATAAAGCCGTAAATGAGTACTCCAAAATAATTATGGATCTGAAGGATACCGAATACATAAGTAGCTCCGGAGTGCGTGTTCTATTGGCCGGGAAAAAGATGCTAAGGGAAAAGAATGGAGAGATGATCTTGGTTTCTCTTCAGCCGGTGGTCAGAGATGTCTTTGAGATAGCCGGCCTTGCCAGGCTATTTTTAATTAAAAAAACCCGGGAAGATGCTCTATCTGAAATGATGCGTCGTCCCTAGTTAATCGGCCCGATCATAGAAGCTGGTGTCAAAGAGATCCTCTTCTGTCAGCATCTGTGTTTTATGGTTTTCCTGGCGGTAGCTTCGAACATACTCGATGGTGGACGGGATCTGCAGGTGGGGATCGCTTATCCATCTGCCATCCCAGGTCTTTATAGAGTATTCTACCATCTCCAGGTCCTGGCTGGTGTGATTGGCATAGATCTGTGCTGCCTCCTCGGGATGAGAATTGACATATTCTGTAGCCTTGATATGGATTCTGACTATCTGCTCCACCAGATCGGGTTGATTGCGGATGAGATTGCCGCTGATCACCAGGCTGCAGCAGGCGTGTCCAGGCCACATCTCTCCCGAGGCCACCTCCGATCTTCCCTTATTTGCCATCTCGATTATGGCGGGGGCGGGATGAGGCAGGAACACCGCGTCGACCTCGCCCGACATAATAGCTGAAACCGCATCTCCTGGACCCATTGCCTCTATATCCGAATCCGAGATATTAACGCCATTTTCAGCCAGCCATTTCCGTAATATGATATCTTGAATCGATCCAGGAGGGAAGGTGGAGATTTTCATATTGGCTATGGATGGAGGACCCCGGTAGGGCACATCAGAGCCAAAGACCAGGTCGGAGCCGTTGATGTTTACTGCGGCCACAATCCGGGCATCCAGTCCCTGATATATGGCTGCTATTGGCGGCGAGGTACCTACATAAGCAATGTCCAGCTCTCCCGACATCATGGCCTGCATCTCCGGAGGACCGGAGGGAAATCCGAACTCACGGACTTCTTTGATCCCAAATGGCTCCAGATCCTCCTTCCACCAGCCCAGATCGGTGGCTACCATCTCCGTTATTTGGTGGGTGCTGGGCTGGTAGCCGATTCGCAGAGTGGTTATATTCTCGTTTTTGTTCTCTGAGGGGGATATGCAGCCTGAAAAAACCAGAGAGACAGACAAAAAGAGTCCCAGAAGAATTGAACTCTTCAATGAGATCGCCTCTATTATTAATAAATATATATGTCCATCGTATAAAGCCTTTTCCAGCCAAGATGGAGGATAGGAGTAGCTGCCATGAATCCTATTCCTGGCATAGATATTCCTGGCATAGATACATCTATCTTCAAATCGTTCTTTCTTCCCTGCAGCTCGCAGCTTCTTTTGCGATCTCGGAAATTGGCTCTGACTTTATGTCTATTCTGAGAATTGTCTAGCTGTTAAAGAGGCAGAATTTTCCGGGCTGGCCAATTCATATCCCAATCATGTGCTCATACCCCTTCGCCTCCAATCGCCCCCTCTCTCCATCCCTCTCCATCCATATTCCCTCTTTTACCACCTCTCCTATCACCGTCAGCTGGCAGGCCTGCCGGGCCGCCTCCAGCTTCTCCCTTCCGACACTGAAGACCAGCTCGAAGTCTCCTCCGGCGCAATAAGCCATCTCCACCGCCCTCTCCCGGCCCACCATCTCCTCCAGGCCTTCGGCTAAAGGCAGCCTCTCCTCGTAGACCACAAATCCCACCCGGCTCGCGGCAGAGAGGTCGGATAGAGATAAAGCCAGTCCGTCGCTGTTGTCCATCATGGCCGTGACTGCACCGCTTTTAGCCAAGGCCCGGCCCTCCGCCAGGCGTGGCTCAGGCTCCAGCAGCTTTTCAATTAAGGGGCTGTCCAGCCCGCCCTGCTGCCAGGCATAGAGCCCTCCGCCGGCACCGCCAAGTGAGCCGGTGGTGCAGAGCAGATCTCCGGGACGCGCCCCGCTTCTCCTCAAAACCAGATCCTTCTCTACCCACCCCAAGGCTGTGCCGGTCACGGTCAGCTCCTGATGGCTGTCGGTATCCCCTCCCAAGATGCGGGTGCTGTAGTATGCAGCGCAATCCCGAAATCCGGAAAATAGCTCGTCTATGAAATAAAGGTCGTCTTCAGGAGGCAGCCCCACAGCCATGAGCAGGCCTGCCGGCTCTGCTCCCATGGCCGCTATGTCGCTCAGATTTACAGCCACCGCCATCCAGCCTATCTGCCAGGGATTCATGATCTCCGGAAAGTCGGTCTGGCGGTGAAGCATATCGGTCGTCGCCACCAGGTAGCGCTCTCCTGCCTCAATCAGGGCACAGTCGTCATTTTCCACTCCTCCCAGGATCTCGGATATGCGCCGGATCAGATCCCTTTCTCTTATAGCTCCTCCCGACATAATCGCCGACCTCTGGCCCAGATGAAAGGAAAAAGTCTATCCCCTGGCAGGCCAATATCAACTCTGGCATGCCCGATTACAAAAGACTATCCATCTCCAAATCCTTCCCCTTCCTCGCTACCCTGCTATTAATGATGCTCTTGCTTTCTTTTCCCAGCCTGGCCGAGATCCGGGTCTGCCCGGAGGGCTGTGAATATTCCAGCCTGGAGCAGGCCCTGAACGCCTCGGCCCGGGATGAAACCATAACCGTTTGCAGCGGCGTATACAGTCATCCGATGATAGTGGCCGATAGAGTGAAGCTGCATGGCCTCGACACCGGCCAGGGAAAGCCCGCACTCATCCCCCAGGAGGGACAGGCAGTACTGGCAGCTTCCGGCGCGACCCTGAGCGGCTTCAGGTTTCCAAAAGCCGAGGCCTCTGGCAGCAGACCTGCTCAGAATTGCTCATTGGAGGTGATACTGCCGGCCAGCATCTACTTCAATGAGTTTTGGGGAAAGGGCAGCGTCTGTCCGGAGGATGCTGCATCCTGGAACTCGAGCCAGGAGATAAACTACCAGTTCGGCAGCCGGGTTCTGAGAGGCTATCTGGGCAACTACTGGGACGACTACAGAGGATCGGATGAGGATGGAGACGGAATCGGGGACCAGCCCGTATTCCTCAACGAAAAAAATATAGACTATCATCCCCTGATGTATCCTGTGGACAATTATAGGATACCTGAGGAGAAAGAGACTGAGACGGAGCTCATAAGGGCAAGGGTGGGTGAACCCTTTACCATAGCCCTTCCCTCCAATCCCACCACCGGATATACCTGGATCATGGATTATGATAATGTCCTGCTCAGGGCGGAGGACGCCCAGTTCGAGCCGTCCGCCTCAAATTCCATTCGCTTAGGGGCGGGAGGCACTTCTGTATTCGCATTCACTCCCCACCTCAAGGGCAAGACCACCATTCGCTTCGTCTACAAGCGCCCCTGGGAGAACATCGTGGCCGACACCAGAGCATTTTATGTGGAGATAATCGCCTGAAACGGGACGGGAACGAAATTATGCCGCAGGAGATAGGAGGGCTCATGCCGGGCTTTCCTTTGGGCATGGAAAAAAAATAAAAGAATAGAGGGAATGGGAGGATCATGGCTGAGATTGGAAGGCTGAGGAAGAACGAGACCACCGAGATCGTGGTGCAGAAGACGGAGTATCGGGGAGCGGTGGGAATAGACCTCAGGGAGTATGTGACCAGCGAGAGGTATACCGGGTGGTCCAAGAATGGGATTAGAATACCCGTAGAGCAGTGGCCGGACTTCAAAGCCATCCTTGACGGGGTCGATCTGGGGGAGAAAGAGAAGAAAGAAGGTGGATCGGACCGGCCAGCTTCCCAGCAGGTTTGAGCCTTGCAGCAGGATGATAGAGCCAGGTTCGAAGAAGAGTACAGACAATGGATCAGGCTCATGTCCCTTGACGCCGCCTGCCGGCTGTCCTCCCTGCCTGACTCTGAGCAGAAGAGGCTGCTGGCCTCTTATCAGGAGATGAAGGGTCCGAAACATGTATTTCGCGAAACTCCTTCCTGGGAGCGGATAGGAAAGCTGGCCGGCGAGAGAATCACCTCCTTTATCGTTGTGGAGACAGAGGCGGTAACCTTCTTTCCCTCCGCTGCTTTAGCTCCCCCCGGAGCGCTGGACTATGCTGTGGCCATGAACCGCCGCCTCTTCTGTGGGGATAAATGGTATCCCATAATCTCCTTGAACTCCCAATACATTCGCCGCAGCAGCGACCGCATCCTGGCCTTTGCCCTGGAGCATGAGCTGGAGATGAGCCGCATCTATCAGGAGATGGTCTCCCCCGGCAAGATCATCTCCCCCGATCAGAAGAGGAATATCATGCTCTCCGCTCAGGAGAATACAGAGAAGAAGCTGACCATAACCCCCGAGGAGCTGAGAGAGGATGACCGGCTGATGCAAGATCTCGCATTATGCTCTCCCCTTCTGCCCAAGCCCTATGCCGAGATGGCTCTGCTCTGCTATCTGGAGGAGAATCTGCCCCGGCTGGAGGGCTATGGCAGAGCAAGCTGGAGCGATGAGGAGGAGGCCTTCGGAAGAGAGCTGGCCGCAGAGTTCTCCGGCTGGAAGGATTTCACCATACAGACCTACAATCTATTTCTGCGAGAGATGGCGGCAAATATACGGGACGCTAACCGGGGATACGCCTGAATCCGGGCCGGGGGACAGGAAGTATTTAATAGTGATCGCCATCTATTCCCGTTCATTGCAATCCTTAAGGAGATTTTAATTTGGCAAAATCCGATATCAAACCCGAGTCTGGCTCAGATTCCAATGCCGGGGCAGAAAAGGCTGCCATCCTCAAGCCGGAGGTAAACATCGGCATGGTGGGCCATGTCGATCACGGCAAGA
>DAWB01000142.1:13977-15869 GCA_002505805.1 Methanosaeta sp. UBA80
GGTCAAGAGAGGAATCTCCATCCGCTTGGGGTATGCCGACGCCACCTTCCGCAAGTGTCCCAGTTGCCCTGAGCCTGACGCCTATACCGTTGAGGAGAAATGCCCCCACTGCGGTACGGAGACGCAGTTTTTGCGCACGGTCTCTTTTGTGGACTCTCCAGGACATGAGACGCTCATGGCCACCATGCTCTGCGGTGCGGCAATCATGGACGGGGCGGTCCTGGTCATATCCGCCAATGAGCCCTGCCCCCAGCCCCAGTCCAAAGAGCATCTCATGGCCCTCAATATAACCGGCATAGACAAGATTGTGATAGTTCAGAACAAGATAGACCTCATGACCAGAGAGCAGGTGATGGAGCATTACCAGCAGATCAAGGATTTTGTGAAGGGAACCGTAGCCGAGAATGCGCCCATCATTCCCATATCCGCTCAGCAGAACCTCAATGTGGACCTGGTGATCCAGGCCATTGAAGAAACCATACCTACCCCTCCCCGGGANNCGCTTTTAAAGATTGCCCGCTCTTTTGATATAAACCGGCCAGGTGCCGCTCCCGATTCCCTTAAGGGAGGAGTAATTGGCGGCTCACTGAGCCAGGGTCTGCTCCATGTAGGGGACAAGATTGAGATCTGTCCCGGCAGGCTTGTGGATTATGAGGGAAGGAAACAGTGGATCCCCATCCAGACCAAAGTAATGACGCTACTAGCCGGAAAGCAGGTTTTGGAGGAGATAGGACCGGGAGGCCTGATGGGCCTGGGAACCCAGCTTGATCCCATCATGACCAAGAGCGATGCCCTGGTGGGCCAGGTGGCTGGGGAGCCGGGAAAGCTTCCCCCGGCCAGAAATTCCTTTACCATGAATATGCAGCTATTAGACCGGGTGGTGGGAGTCACAGATGAGTCCAGCGTGGAGCCCATTCACTCCAGCGAGCCGCTTATGCTCAATGTGGGCACAGCCACAACTGTGGGTGTGGTATCCAGCGCCAGGGAAGGTGGCGTAGTCCAGGTCCAGCTCAAAAGGCCGGTCTGTACGGAGAAAGGAGATCGGGTGGCGGTCAGCAGGCGCATAGGAGCCAGATGGCGTCTTATCGGTGTCGGCACCATAACCGAGTAGCATGAAGTCCAGCCCCGATGAAAGCTGTAAGGCCATCCTGGATACCAATGCCCTGATGGTGCCTGAGCAGCTAGGAGTGGATATCTTCGATGAGCTGCTACGCCTGGGATATTCCAGCTGGCTGGTCCCGGCGGCAGTGCTGGGAGAGCTGCGATCCCTCTCCCGCAAGGCAGACAAAGGCAGAGATAAGACCGCTGCAAGGGTAGCCCTTGGCCTGGCCGAGGGCTGCACTGTAATTGGAAAGGACGATTCAGATGCCGACTCGGCCATAGAGAAGCTGGCCCTGGAGACGAAAGCTGCCGTATTCACCAATGATAAAGCTTTAAAGAAAAGATTATTTAGTAAAGGCNNCCGTAATATACCTGCGCCAGGGGCAGTATCTGGAGACGACGCGGAAGGAGTATTGATGTATAAAAAGATGAAGCTGAAGGGTGTGGCCAGAATAGAGCCGGATCATCTGGGCGACCCCCTGGAAGCGGCAGTGGAGAGATCGCTGCGGGACAAATACGAGGCAGTAGTGGACAAATCCCTGGGCACCATTGTGGCTGTGCTGGGATCGGACAACATCGGCGAGGGCCGCATCCTGGCGGGAGACGGGTCCATCTACTACAAGGTTGATTTTGAGGCCCTGGTATTCAAGCCGGAGATGCAGGAGATCGTGGAAGGAGAGGTGGTGGAGATAGTCAAGTTCGGGGCTTTCCTCTCCATCGGGCCGTTCGACGGCCTTCTCCATGTCAGCCAGATTACCAATGAGTATATATCGTATGATGAAAAGAACGGT
>DAWB01000142.1:15896-21035 GCA_002505805.1 Methanosaeta sp. UBA80
GAAGGAGCCCCGGGAGAGCAAGATAGGGCTTACCATGAGGCAGACGGGCCTGGGAAGGCTGGAGTGGCTTGAGGCCGATACAGCCGAAAAAGAAGATCTAAAGGCAGAGGCGAAATGACCGAGCAGGCATGTCGAGAGTGTCGCAGGATAGTTGAGGGTCAGGTCTGTCCCATCTGCAACTCAGCCTCGCTGAGCCGAGAGTGGAGCGGCTATGTGGTGATAATCGATCCCAAGGAATCGATTATCGCGAGAAGGCTGGAGATAAATCTGCCTGGCAGATATGCATTGAAGGTGCGTTAGAATTGGGCCTGCTTCTGCTGCCGGATGAGCTCCGGTCCGTTTTAAAGGAGCCGCTGGGAAAGCTGTGCCGGGGAGATGGCCTTGACTGCGTAAGGGCCATGGAAAAAGATCTAGAGAGAGCCAAGAAGCTGGTGGCGGTGGGAGATATGACCGCCTTTTATCTCCTCAAAGCCGGCATAGTCCCCGACCTGTTGATTGTGGACAACAAGACCAAGAGGTTGCCTGTCTCCGACCAAGTCCTGGATGAGCTGGACCACAAAGGCTATAAAACGGTACCAGTCCAAAACCCGGCGGCAACTTTAAGCAGCGATCTCATGGACCTGATCCAAGAGAGCATGCAGGGCGGAGAGAAGATCAAGATCATAGTGGAGGGAGAAGAGGATCTGGCAACGCTTCCGGCCATTCTCTATTCCCCTCCGGGCTCGGCTGTGGTCTACGGCCAGCCCAATGAGGGAAGCGTTCTGGTTGACGTTACTGCGGAAAAGAAGCTGCATATCGAGGAATTAATGAAGCGCATGATTGTGGAGGAATGAAGTTTGGATATAAAGGTATTAAATGAGAAGAACAATCCCGTCCTCAATAGACGTGAGATTGCTTTCAAGGTCATTCATGATGAGGCGACGCCCTCTAGAAAGAGCATAGTGGAGAGGCTGGCTGCAACCCAGAACTCCAAGGTCGGGCTGGTCTTTGTGGATAGCCTGAAGACCGAATTCGGAAAGCGCGAGACAATTGGATACGCCAAGATCTATGAGACGGAAGAGAGGGCAAAGCAGATAGAGCGGGCCCATATCATAGAAAGAAACACCTTTGCCAAGCCCGAAGAGGCCGCTCCGGAGGCGAGCTAAATGGCAGCCAAGAAGGGTGCAAAGAAGGGCGAAGGGGCCAAGGGTGTCTCCAGATATTATGAGCTGTCGGGGGATTCCATCAAGTCCAAGAAGCCTGTCTGTCCCAGGTGCGGCAATGGCGTCTTTTTGGCGGCCCATGCCGACAGGCAGAGCTGCGGCAAGTGCGGCTACACCGAGTTCAAGAAATAGATTAGGGGCTATCACCCCCCATAATCTTTCCGGGCGGACAGCAGTTCTATTTTGCTTCTCGGGCATCTATTTAAGCTAAGGATGCCAATCATCTGATGGTGTTTATTTGGCTGAAATTGCTTCATCTTCTATTATCGCTGTCCTGGTGGCATTTTTAATCCTCTACCAGGCCATTAAGATCGTCCGGGAGTACGAGAGGGTGGTCATATTCCGGCTGGGCCGCTTTTCCGGGGTGAAGGGACCAGGCATATTCTTCATCATTCCCATCATCGACCGGGTCATATTGCTGGACCTGAGAGTCTTCACCATAGATGTGGCCAAGCAGGTGGTCATCACCAAGGACAATGTCAGCGTGGAGGTGGATGCGGTCATCTACTACCGGGTGGTCGAGCCGGAACGGGCTGTGATTCAGGTGGAAAACTACAAGCTGGCCACCTCTCTCTTAGCCCAGACCACATTGAGAGATGTGCTGGGGCAGATTGAGCTCGATGATCTTCTCTCCAAGCGGGACGAGCTGAACAAGAAGCTGCAGGAGATACTGGACCGGCACACCGATCCCTGGGGGATCAAGGTTGCTGCGGTCACATTGCGGGATGTGGCTCTCCCCGAGTCCATGAGGCGGGCCATAGCCAAGCAGGCGGAGTCGGAGAGGGAAAAGCGGTCGCGCATCATTCTGGCCGACGGCGAGTTCCAGGCCTCCAAGACCATGACCGATGCGGCAAGGCTCTATGAGGAGGTTCCCGCCGCTCTCAAGCTCCGGGAGCTGCAGACACTGGTTGATATCGCCAGGGAGAAGACTCTCATTGTGGTCACTCCCAGCGGAGACGTAGGGACGGGCTCCATGGCCGGGCTGACTGCAGCTCTCAACCGGGAGCTGACCGAGAGAGAGGGGGAGCGAAAGGAAGAGGCCAGGAAGGATGCTCTGAGGCAGGCGGCAAGCGAAGCGGCAATGATGCGGAGATGATTCCAGGGATGAAGCTGGAGCGAATATTTTTTATTTTCCTCTTTTTATTTATCCTGCTCTCTTCTCTGGCCGGCCCGTCCGCTTCTGCGTCCAGGGGAGACGTTCTTTCCGTGGATCTGCAGGGACCCATCACTCCGGCCAGCGACGATATCGTGGCCTCAGCTCTGCAGGCGGCGGAGCGGGAGAAAAGCAGCGCGGTGATGCTGCTATTGGATACGCCCGGCGGAGGTCTGACAGAGACCTATGAGATTCTCAAGCTGATGGAGGAGTCGAAGGTTCCGGTGATCGGCTATGTCTACCCTTCCGGGGCGGCGGCCTGGTCTGCCGGAACTCTGATTCTGATTGGATCGGATGTGGCGGCCATGGCCCCCCACTGCATCATCGGATCCGCCCAGCCGGTGCAGCTCTCCCCTCTGGGCCAGGTGGAGCCGGTCAACGACAGCAAGACCACCAATGCCATTGTGGCCCTGATCAGGGAGAAGGCCAGATCCCAGGGGAGGAATGAGACGGCGGCGGAGGAGTTTGTGCTCTCCAATCTAAACCTCAATGCCGATCAGGCCAAGGAATACGGGGTGATCGAGTATGTGGCCGCCTCTCCCGAGGAGCTGCTGGGGCAGATCAACGGCAGCCGGGCCAAGAATATCACCCTCAATACCACCCAGGCCGGGATAGAGCAGTTCGGGGTTCCATTGAACCTGAGGCTGCTGAAGGCTCTATCCGATCCCACCCTGGCCGGGATTCTGATGCTGGTGGGGCTTTATGCCCTCATATTCGGCCTGTCCAGCCCGGGCCTGGGCTCGGAGGCTTTGGGAGTGGTGGCCCTGGCATTGGGTCTCATCGGCCTGGGATTCAATGTCAACGTCGGAGCCATATTCCTGATTCTGCTGGGCCTGGGCCTGATACTGGCGGAGCTGCACAGCCACTCCTTCGGCATACTGGCCCTGGCCGGTCTCTTATGCGTCATGGTGGGCAGCATTCTATTCGTTCCCACCAGCTTTCCGGAGTGGTATGTGCCGGGAGGCTATCAGAGGTCCATGGCCATGGCCATAATATTGCCCTCATTGATTTTGGCCGCCTTTGTGGCCTTTGCCATGTACAAGGTAGCTAAGGCCCGCTTTGCCCCCCTGGCATCAGGTAGGCTGGTGGGAGAGACGGCAGAGGCCCTGGACAGGCTGGACCGGGAGGGATATGTGCTCTTCCAGGGGGAGTACTGGCGGGCGGAGGCGGAGGAGCCGGTGGAGAAGGGTGAGCGGGTGGTGATCCTGGCTAAGGAAGGGGAGAGGCTGAAGGTCAGGAGAGCCTGATCATGCCGATGAGAGAGGAGCTGATTGCGGCAGCGCGGGGGGAGATCGAGGTCGATCTGCTGCTGTCCGGAGGACAGCTGGCCAATGTCCTCTCCGGCGAGGNNGCCGATGTGGCGGTGCACCGGGGCAGGGTTGTGGGATTTGAGTGCTCCAGCGCCAGGAATGTCTTGGAGCTGGACGACCGGATAATAGCTCCAGGATTCATAGACGGGCATGTGCATATTGAGAGCAGCATGGTCACCGTCCCGGAGTATGCCCGGGCGGTGGTCCCCAGGGGCACTACCACGGTTGTCGCTGATCCCCATGAACTGGCCAATGTCTGGGGAGAGGCAGGGATACGCTATATCCTGGACTCCTCCCGAGACCTGCCCCTCGATGTCTATGTCATGCTGCCCTCCTGCGTTCCGGCCACCGATCTGGAGACGGCTGGCGCAAGCCTCCGGGCAGCGGACCTGGCTTCGCTTCTGGAGGAGGATCGGGTGCTGGGCCTGGCGGAGATGATGAACTATCCCGGAGTCCTCTTCCGGGATGCGGAGGTGATGGCCAAGCTGGCATTGGCGGAGGGCCGGCCGGTGGATGGCCACGCGCCGGGCCTCTCGGGCCGTGACCTATCCGCCTACATCGCCGCCGGCATCGGCTCGGATCATGAGTGCACCAGCATCGAGGAGGCGCGGGAGAAGGTGCGAGCCGGGATGCATATCATGCTGCGGGAGGGCAGCGCCGCCAAAAATCTGAGTGATCTGCTGCCCCTGGTCACAGCCAGAAATGCCGGGCGTTTTTTATTCGTCTCCGACGACAGGCATCCTGCCGACCTATTGAGCCAGGGGCATATCGACTTCATGGTCCGGACAGCTGTCGAGCAGGGCCTGGAGCCGATCGTGGCTATGCAGATGGCCAGCATCAACGCCGCCCGCTACTTCGGCCTCTCCCATCTGGGGGCGGTTGCGCCGGGATATCGGTCGGACATGGTGATTCTGGACAGCCTGGAGAGCCTGCGCCCGGTGAAGGTGATCAAGGATGGCGTCCTGGTGGCGGAGGAGGGGCGGCTGTGCGTACCCCTGAAACCGGCAAAAGGAGTGAAAGGGCGCAGCATGAATATCGCCCCCCTGGGGCCCGCATCCTTTGCAATTGCGGCGCAGCCGGGCCCGGCCAGGGTGATCGGGGTGGTGGACGGGCAGATAGTCACCAGAGCGCTGTCTCTGGATCCCCGCGTGGAGGAGGGCCTTGTGGTCTCCGATACCGGGCGGGACATACTGAAGATGGCGGTGGTGGAGAGGCACCATGGCACGGGCAACATCGGCAGAGCCCTGGTGCAGGGCTTCGGCCTGGCCTTCGGCGCGTTAGCTACATCCGTAGCCCATGACTCGCACAACATCGCCGTGGTGGGGGTCACTGATGCGGATATGCTGGCCGCGGTCCTGGCAGTGCAACAGATGGGCGGCGGGCTGGTGGCCCTGAAGGAGGGCCGGGCGCAGGCGCGCCTGCCCCTGCCCGTGGCCGGGCTGATGTCGGAGGCGAGGCTGGAGGAGGTGCAAGA
>DAWB01000142.1:21065-23068 GCA_002505805.1 Methanosaeta sp. UBA80
ATACCGGAGCTGAAGCTGACGGACCGGGGGCTGGTGGATGTGGGGGAATTCAGGCTGGTGGGTATGTTCGATGGCGATTGAAGATTATTCAAATTTTAGCTGCTTATATAGCAATTATGCTAATAGTTGGACTGGGAAGTCAAATTTGGAATTGATATCCTTTTTAGCCAAAAGCTTTTTCTCGAGAGAAGCAAATTACCCTTATCCAAGAAAATAGTCTCAAGCAGTTCCAGAGTCGATAGGTTGAATCAAAGTGATACATCATCCAATGATACGATCGCCAAAAAGAGATCTTCCTTCACGCAGGAGATCTGCTAATTTATATCATTATTATGCAGGATTCTCTCCAAAATTCGTAAAGGACGTAATAGCCGCTCTAAATATCGATAATGGCTCAGTCATAATGGATCCTTGGAATGGAAGCGGGACTACAACACAAGTCGCAAGAGACATGGGATTTTCTGCTATTGGTTTTGATATAAATCCCGTAATGGTAATTGTAGCTAAAGCTATGATTTTAAATTGCTCCTTAGATAATAAAAGAAAAATATTAAATGATTTGGATTCAATTATAGAAATTGCAGCTACCGCTCAAAATTGGAGCGCTCCAGACGATGAGCCTCTTGATTCTTGGTTAGAATCTGAAAGTGCTAGGTATTTTAGAAGTCTCGAAAAAGCAATATATCACTCGCAGGTGAGCGATGATTATTGTCCCATTTATGCTAAAAATAAACTTGAATCCTTTTCGAGTTTGGCTTCATTTTATTATTTAGCCCTTTTTAGGACATTGCGCGGTTTCCTCACTATGCATATTTCATCAAATCCAACATGGATAAAGATGTCATCAGCCAAGAGAGATTGTATTAATCCATCTTTTGATTTAATTTGCATAGAACTAAAAAAACAAATTCATAATATGATTAATATAAATATATTAAACAATGCACATCCTGGTAGCAACTCAGAATTTATTATAATAGATCGAGCTTCTTCAGATTCCATCCCCTGCCAAATTCATCTATTGACTCAGTGATTTCTTCTCCGCCGTATTGCACTAGAATTGATTATGCTATTGCTACAAGCCCAGAGCTGGCTTTGCTTGGGTGTTCCATGAATACAGATATAAAAGATCTACGCGATAGAATGATTGGAACCCCTACAATAATTCGTAAAGCGTTTGAAGTAAAATCGGAATGGGGTCCAGAATGCGAGTCTTTTCTCAGCGCAGTTGAAAGTCATGATTCAAAAGCTTCCAAGTCATATTATTATAGATACCATGTTCAATATTATGATTCTATCTTTAGATCTCTTCTCGAGATTGATAGAACCCTTATGAACTCAGGAAACTGTGTAATTGTTGCTCAGGATTCATATAACAAAGATATCCATAATGATTTGCCAAAGATATTCTGTGAAATGGCTGATTCTTTGGGATGGATTACAATTAATCGATTAGATTTCGATATCAAAAGAACTATGGCAAGTCGTAATCGCAGGACTAAAAAATATCGTATTAGTTCGAATGCTACAGAGAGCGTTTTAGTATTTAAAAAAGCGAATTAAGGAGGAACATTTTATGACAGATAAGAAGTTGAGTGGAATCGACCTTATTATGGCGTTGGACAATAAAATAAGAAATGTTCGTACTAGTAGTTTTGATATCTCATTTGGGGAACTTGCAAATAAATACAGAGAAAAGGAATTAATAATTCAGCCTGATTTTCAGCGGTTATTCAGGTGGTCTGAAGCTAAGCAATCAAGATTTGTCGAATCGTTGTTATTGGAGTTGCCAATACCGCCATTTTTTTTAATCGAAAACGAAGATGGGACATTGGAATTAATAGATGGCCTGCAAAGAATCTCGTCGTATCTTCATTTTATAGGGGCACTTCAAGAATCCAATTTAATTCTCAATGAATGCGATATTATTCCTGAATTTAATGGCTTAAGCTATAAAGAACTCCCAACTGCTTTGCAACTGAAAATCAAACTGCGCGCGGCCA